>NZ_JBMIQH010000010.1:0-253805 GCF_056155635.1 Paraburkholderia sp. BR10141
AGCCCACCATCACCTGGTTGTTGTCGATGTGGTACAGGAACGAGCCGCCGTACGTATCGGATTCGAGCGGCCAGCCGGCGGTGTGGATCACGAGGCCGGGCTGGTGCTTCGAGGAATCGATCTCCCACAGTTCCTTGATGCCGATGCCGTAGAACTGGGGGTCCGAGTCCTTGCCCAGCTTGAACTTCTCGTTCAGTTGACGGCCCAGATGCCCGCGGCAGCCTTCGCAGAACAGCGTGTACTTGGCGTGCAGCTCCATGCCGAGCTGGAAGTTTTCGGTGGGCTCGCCGTCCTTGCCGACACCCATGTTGCCGGTGGCGACGCCCTTGACCGAGCCGTCGTCGTTGTAGAGCACTTCGGCAGCGGGGAAGCCCGGGAAGATTTCCACGCCCAGGGCTTCGGCCTGCTGGCCCAGCCAGCGCGTGACGTTCGCGAGGCTGATGACGTAGTTGCCGTGGTTCTTGAAGTTGTCGGGCAGTGCCCAGTTCGGCACAGCCTTAGCCCCCGTTTCGGAAAGAAAAAGGAACTTGTCCTCGGTCACGGGCACGTTCAGCGGTGCGCCCTGTTCCTTCCAGTCGGGCATCAGCTCGTTCAGGGCACGCGGATCCATGACCGCGCCCGAGAGGATATGCGCCCCGATTTCCGAGCCTTTCTCCAGCACGCAGACGCCGATCTCAGCGCCTTTCTCCGCGGCCAGCTGCTTCAGGCGGATCGCGGCAGACAGCCCGGCGGGGCCGCCGCCAACGATCACCACGTCGTATTCCATCGACTCGCGTGGTCCATGCACTTGCTGATTCCCCTCCCCCATCCCCGCTCTCTCCCTGGCCTCGTAACGTCGCCATGCTCGTTGGACTCTCGCCCGTCGAGGGCGCCATCAACACGGGAATCGCTTTCAGCATCTCCCGTAGGTGACAGCGAGGAGTATATATAAATGAATGCCGTATAACAATATGAACGATGGACGGTGGTGAAGGCGCCACATGAACAAGCGCCTCCACGCGCACACACCGCCGCCGGCTCAGAGTGGGGCACCTCGAAATACGTCGAGGAAGCCCACCGTCTGGAGTTTGTCGAAGATCGCTTCCACGGCCGCTTCAGGAGACGATTTCGTGGTGTCTATGCGCATTTCCGGATTCTGCGGACGCTCGTAGGGCGAATCGATGCCGGTAAAGTTCTTCAGCTCGCCGCGGCGGGCCTTCTTGTAGAGGCCCTTCGGGTCGCGCTGTTCAGCCACCTCGAGGGGAGTATCGATGAAAACTTCAATAAATTCGCCATCTTCCATGAGATCGCGCGCCAAGCCTCGTTCGGAACGGAACGGCGAAATGAAGGCAGTGATCACGATTACGCCCGCATCGGCCATCAATTTCGCCACCTCTGCGACGCGCCTGATATTCTCCACGCGATCCTCGGCCGTGAATCCCAGATCCTTGTTCAACCCATGCCTGACGTTGTCGCCATCGAGTAGATAGGTGCGCTTTCCCATTGCATGCAGGCGCTTCTCCAGCAGATTGGCAATGGTCGATTTGCCCGCCCCCGATAGTCCGGTAAGCCAGACAACGCCACTCTGATGCCCGTTCAGCACCCGCCGCGCGCGCTTGTCGACCTCAAGCGCCTGCCAATGGATGTTGCTTGCGCGGCGCAACGCGAACCGCAACATGCCCGCGCCAACCGTATTGTTGGTCATGCGATCGATCACGATGAAACCGCCCGTTTCGCGGTTATGCTCGTACGGATCGAAGGCAATCGTGCGGTCAAGCTCAATTTCCGCGACACCAATTTCGTTCAAGGTAAGCGTCTCGCCAGCCACGTGTTCGAGCGTATTGACATTCACTTTGTACTTGAGCGGCATTACGGTTGCCGTAACGGTCCGCGTGGCGAGTTTGAGCAAATAGCTGCGCCCGCGCAGCATAGGCTCGTCGCTCATCCACACGAGTGTCGCTTCAAACTGGTCGGCGACCTGTGCGGGTGAATCGACTGTCGAAATCAGGTCGCCGCGAGAAACGTCCACTTCGTCAGCAAGCACGAGCGTGACGGACTGTTCAGCGTAGGCCACGTCGAGCTCGCCATCTGCCGTCACGATTCGGGCGACGGTGCTCTCCCGTCCCGAGGGCTGTATCTGCACGCGATCCCCCTTACGCACCGCGCCGGATGCGATCGTTCCAGCGAAACCACGAAAATCGAGGTTGGGACGGTTGACCCACTGGACTGGCAACCGGAAGGGCTGAGCTTGCAAGCGCGCCTCGTCGATCTCGACAGTCTCGAGGTGATGCATCAATGAAGGCCCGTCGTACCACGCAGTCTTTCCGCTTTTCCCGATGATGTTGTCGCCGTTCACGCCGGAGATTGGGATGGCCGTTACCCCTCGAATACCGATCTTCTCCGCAAAGTCACAGTATTCGCACGATATTTCATCGAATCGTTTGCGCGAGTAGTCGACGAGGTCCATCTTGTTGACCGCAAGCACCACGTTGCGGATACCGATCTGCGACACAAGATAGCTGTGTCTGCGAGTTTGCTGCAGCATGCCCTTGCGGGCATCGACCAGGATAATGGCCAGGTCGGCCGTCGACGCACCCGTGATCATGTTGCGGGTGTACTGCTCGTGGCCTGGCGTATCGGCAACGATGAATTTGCGGCGATCCGTCGAGAAGAACCGGTAGGCGACATCGATGGTAATGCCCTGCTCGCGTTCGGCCGCGAGGCCATCCAGCAGCAACGCGTAGTCTATCGCGCCGCCACGCGTACCTACTTTCCTGGAATCGGCTTCGAGTGCCGCGAGCTGGTCCTCAAACAGCATCTTCGACTCGTACAGCAAACGGCCTATCAGTGTGCTCTTGCCGTCATCCACGCTCCCGCATGTGATGAATCGAAGCAGGCTCTTCGTTTCGTGCTGTTTCAAGTACCGCTCGATGTCGGTTCCAATGAGCTCGGAGACGTGTGCCATCAGAAGTACCCCTCTTGCTTCTTTCGTTCCATCGAAGCCGCCCCATCATGATCGATGACGCGGCCCTGCCGTTCCGAGGTTGTCGTCAGGAGCATCTCTTGAATGATTTGCGGCAAAGTCGTGGCGCACGACTCCACCGCACCGGTTAGCGGATAACAGCCGAGCGTGCGAAAGCGCACCATCTTCTCCTCAGGCCTTTCACCCGGCTTGAGTGGCATACGGTCGTCGTCGACCATTACGAGCACACCGTCCCGCTGCACTACCGGACGTTTCGCCGCGAAATACAATGGCACGATCGGGATGTTCTCAAGGTAGATGTACTGCCAGATGTCAAGCTCAGTCCAGTTCGAGATCGGAAACACACGAATCGACTCGCCCTTGTTCTTGCGCACGCTATACAGGCGCCATAGCTCGGGCCGCTGGTTCTTCGGGTCCCATTGATGTGTTGCAGAACGAAACGAAAAGACGCGTTCCTTCGCGCGCGACTTTTCTTCGTCTCTGCGTGCTCCGCCAAAGGCCACATCGAAACCGTGATAGTCGAGGGCCTGCTTGAGACCCTGGGTCTTCCACATATCCGTGTGGACTTGCGATCCGTGATCGAACGGATTGATTCCTAGTGCCTTTGCTTCCGGGTTCTGGTGAACGATCATTTGCATTCCCGTCTCACGCGCCATGCGATCGCGCATCGCGTACATGTCGCGAAACTTCCACGTGGTATCCACGTGCAACAGCGGAAACGGTGGCGGTGCGGGATGAAAAGCCTTTTTCGCGAGATGGAGCATGCAGGCGCTGTCCTTTCCGATCGAATAAAGCATCACCGGTCGCTCTGCTTCTGCAACGACTTCTCGCATGATATGGATGCTTTCGGCTTCGAGCCGTCGCAGGTGGGTCAAAGTAGGCATGACAGGTCCTTCTGGAGGAACGATTCATTGCGAGGCCGCGATAACGCCCAGTATCGATTCGGCGACCTCGCGACGACAGATGAGCAGATCCGGCATCGCGGCGTCTGCGCCGTTGTAAACGCACGGGCTGCCGTCAATGCGGCTTGCGTGAAGTCCAGCTGCGAGCGCCACCCCCACCGGTGCACACGAATCCCACTCGTATTGGCCACCGGCGTGGAGATAGGCGTGAGCCTCCCCTCGCACGACCGCCATCGCCTTGGCGCCTGCCGAGCCCATCGGCACGAGTTCGGCGTCCAGGCGTTCCGCCACCTTCCGCGCCAGCTCAGGTGCCCGGGTGCGGCTAACGAGAATTTTCAGGCGCCCTTGTGGCGCTGCGGGTAAGGTTGCGGGCGATCCGGTTGCGAACGTCATCCCCAGGGCCGGTAGCGCGACCGCGCATGCGTCCGGCATGCCGCCGACAGTCAAAGCAACGTGAACCGCCCAGTCGCTACGCCCTTCGATGCGCTCGCCATACTCGCGGGTGCCATCGAGGGGATCGATGATCCACACGCGATCGCAAGTAAGGCGTTTCGGGTCCGGCGCGAATTCCTCCGAGAGAAAACCATCGTCAGGGCGCGCGTGGCCGATGATTCGCGCGATAAGCTCATTCGCCGTAGCGTCGCCGACTGCACCCAGCGGTTTGCCGGCAAGCACCGCCGATGCGCGTATCGCGTTCAACGCATCCCCGGCCGCCGTCGCGATGCGAGCAGCAAGACGATGGTCGTCATGCAGCGCGAGCGCCTCTTCGAGTACGTTCATCGCACCTCCCCGTTGCGCGGCAATTGCTTCATTCCTGCGAGGCCCGCCGGCGTGTACCAGATGTGCTCGATATAGTGCCCCAGCGTCGCGCGGTAATCCGTGTAGAAGTAGCGGGCCGCGCCTGGCGACTGGCCGTCGACAACGATGGACACGCCGCTCGCGGCCATTTGCTCACGTTGCGTATCGAATGCGGCTTCGCTTTCGATTAACTGCGCGAAGTGATGGTGGCGAATTGCAAAGCCTGTTTGAGGCAGCGCCTCGCGGTAAATACGATCGTCGCCGGAAAGCGGTTCGATCAACTCCAGTTGCGTCGGTCCTACGAACGCGAGCGCGATATTCAGCTTGCAGTGGCGCCCGCCCATCGACTCGATTTCAATTCCCGGCAACCGCGCCCATGCCGGGACATTGTGTTCAGCAGCGAAGCGAGCAATCGCCTCGTCCACATCAGTCGTGACATAGGCAATCTGGAGGAAACCGGAAAACGGTGAAAGGGAAGGAATGCTCATCTGTCCAGTCCGTAGGTAGTCATGTAGCGGGAGAAGCGCTCCCTGATCGCTCCCGCTGCAAGACCGAATTCGTCAGGTGTGTAGCCGTGGGTGCCGTGAGCATGCTCCGGATTCCGCTTGACACGCTCGCGCATCGCTTGCTCCGTTTCCGCGCTCAGTCTGAAACCGAAGTGACTATAGATCCGCCTCACCGTGCCGATCGGGTCGACCTGAAAGTCCTTCTGCCGGATATCAATGAACTGCTTCTTTGGTAAATGCGCACGCGCTTCGATTGCCGCTTCGCTCGCTCTCGCCCAGTTCTCCACTTCCCGCCGGCCGATCTCGTGCTTGTCGACCCGCTTGCCCTCGGAGACGCGGCGCGCCATCGTCAGCACACTTGCGAGCGAAGGGAGTGCCTGCATCGGGTCGCGGTGCGTCTGTACGACACAAGCATCAGGAAATACCTCGAAGAGCGCCGGCAACTGCATGATGTGACCGGGATTCTTCAACAGCCACGTCCTCTCGCTATCGCGCGCTCCAATCAAGCCAATGGCCCTCGCGAAGTAGCGATATGCGGGCAACTCACTTTGCTCGCGCCACCAGCTATCGTATTGGGGCGCGCGGAACGACGACCCCCAGAGGTTGCTGCAGAATCCCTGCTTGAGGATCTCGAGACATTCGTCCACCTCATCGGCCACGATGTTGTGCGCTGCGCGCATTTCAGGCGCGGCGTTGAAGAAGGCCTCGAGCCCGGCCGCGGTTGCCAGGAACTGTGCATGGCCGCTCCACGTCTCCCGCGGGGGGCGAGGCTGCGGAAAGACCGTCAACCATTTTTCCAGCCCCTGGAACTGAGGATCCACCGAGAGCAGCTTATGCAACGCGGTTGTGCCTGTTCTGGGTATTCCCGTTATGACGAGCGGGCGCCGCGGAATTTTCTGCACGGCGCCGGCCTGTTTGCGTAAGCCCTCTACCAGCACCAGGCGCGAAATCAGCGCGCCGACCAGCGCATTCCAGACGAACTCGCGCCCTCCGGGTGCGAAGCGCGGACCATCGTCGTCGAGCGCAATCAAAAGCTGCGTCAGACCCGGCATGTACTCCGCGCCGACTCCGAAATCGTTCAAGCCGGCTGCGCCGCTAGCGGCGGCATGCAGCGCATCCTCCGCGCCTGTGAATCGTCCAGGCAATGACATATGGCATCTCCTTAAAACATTTGTTGTACTTACCAACGCCGCCTCAACTGCGCGCCGATGCGTCGTTCCCGCAAGCGCCTCTCACGCTCGCTCCCATCAACGACAGGGGTTTTCGCTGGCAGGTAATTGCGAACGTCGGCCAATGACACACGCTTGAGCGTCGGGACAGGCTCCGAACTGCATGCATACCATCTGCCTATCGCCGTGCCGCGATTGATGCCGCAGGTATCGAGCCAGTTCGGCACACCCGGATCACGATGAGCAATCACAGCGCGAAAATGCCCGTCTTCGTCGACGTGAGCCTGATATCCATTGAGACTGCTTTGATGATCGATAAAGTCGAGCGTGTTGAAAAGCGCGTCATTCAACTGCACGTTCCAGTAGCGTTGTGTCTGCGGCAATGCCGTTTCAAGGATCAGCGCCTCGTCGGGACCAAAGTCGAAAATCGCTTGCCAGTAAGCCTGTTTCGCGAGACCGCCGCCGAAGGCAAAGAACTCGAATTCGTTCACCTTGCTACGTGTACGCAGTTGCTGCATATGTGTGAGCCAACGGCGTGACAACCGGCCCGCATAGTTCATCAGTTCGCCGGTTCGCTGCGCGATGTCCTCGTACCCCATCAGTGGCTTCGTGAACGGGGCGTCAAGACACTCGATGGCCACACGCGCGTCGCGCTCCGTACCCCACGCATAGGAACGCTGGCGCAGCATCGCAAAGTCGGCGTCGCCATGTAGCGGCAGCCAGTTACCCTCGTAACCGGCCGGCCGCTCCGCACTCAACAGCACCTCGAAGTTCCCGTCGTCGTCGATCTCCAGATCGTCGAGATCGAATTGACCGAGCGGAGGATGGATTTCGTCGGTGGTTCCCATGATGCCGCGGCCGATATCGAGCGTCAGCAGATGCACGCTTCCACGCTCTCCCACAAGCCGGTATCGCAGGTCGCCGCGTAGTGGGGCGATGAAGTACGTGTCGTCCGGATTTGGCTGCAGCATGAACACCGAGTTCAGGAAGGGCAGCCAGTCGGGATGAAGCGGATCGGACTGGAAATAGATGAAGTATGCAAGCGAGAGGTTCATCTGAAACTGACGATACAAATCCGCCCGCGTTTGAGGGTCGTCAGGCGTTTCGGTCAGCTCGAGCAAGCTCTCGGCCTCGCCGAGCCTGGCAAGATAGTCCCTCCACGATTTCAGCTGAGCCATGGATTCACCATCACCTTGCATTGCGTCGAGCGATTGCGCAGTGCTTCAAAGACTTCAGGCAGTGCCTCGAGCGAAATGCGATCCGTGATCATCATGCGCGGTTCGACATGGCCCGCGTCGAACACGTTCGCGACATGCGTGAATTCCCGCATGCTGTACGTAACAGCAAACAGGATCCGCACTTCCTTCCACACAGCCGCGGCGGGAACGAATTGATCGGGGACCGTGCAAAAACCGAGCACGATCACGTCACCCTGCGGCTTGACACACTGAATCGCCTGCGCGATCAGGTTCTTCTGTCCCGCGCATTCGAATACGACGTCCGGTGCACCTTCAAGCACATCGGCGGCCAATGTCGAGAGATCTTGCCCCGCGTCGGGTACAACGAACGCATCGGCGCCCATATGCCGCGCGAGCGCCTCGCGGCGTAGTGAGGAAGCGGTCGCAACGATGCGCCCCGCGCCGAGCCGCCGCGCCCAGAAAGTCGCTGCGAGCCCCACGGGGCCTGCGCCAATCACCAGCACCTTCGCTCCCGGCGTCAGTTTCGCGAGCGAGACGCCGTGCAAGCCGACCGCCATTGGTTCGATGAGTGCACCGTCGTCCATGCTCAGCGTCTTGGGAAGCTTCGTCGCGACACGCTCCGCGACGACGGCATACTGCGCAAACCCAGCCGCGGCGCCCTTGAACTCCGCACAAAAGTTAGGCTTTCCCGCAAGACAGGTAACGCAATGCCCGCATCCCGTGAACGGCAGCGCCGTAACAGGATCTCCGACGCTCAGCTTCTCCACTCCCTTTCCAACCGCAATCACTTCTCCGGAAAATTCATGACCCAGTGTCGAATTTTCCGGAAGCGTGAAGTGCGGTGCGTGCCCGTTCGTCATGTGAAGATCCGATCCGCAAATCCCGCAGCGGTGAATTTTCAACACAACTTCGCCTACACCCGGGGTTGGATCTGCAAGACTCCTAACTTCTAGCGGCGAACCTACGCCCGTGAAATATGCGGCTCTCATCGATCGCATCTCCGTTTTGCGTGAGTGATTTGCTCATGTCGAGCACCTGGAATTTACTTTACTGGGAAAGTAATTAGATTCCACCAGGTGTTTTTACGGAGAATGCGCAGGAAATTCGCCTCGGCGACTGTTGCTGACGAGCGATCGCGCTGCAAAAGACATGCGGCGCAGGCCCGGTCAGCTCAACGTGGCAGGAGGAAGATGAGGGAGATGGCCGGCAAAGGGTGCCGGCGTGAGTGCTGCGTAGCGAACCGCTGCGCAGCGCAACGAGATATTGGCGCGACCGCGATCGACGAGAAGATATCAGCGGCGCTCGCGGCTTCGACGCGCAGCCTCCGCGTCGGCGAAAAGCTGAAGTTCGCGCAATAGAATCGAGAGCGCCGCCCGCCGTGCCGGCGCCATATGGCTGGACGCCACCCAGTCGGTTCCGTAAGCCCCTTCGCGGAGAATGTTCTCCAGGACTTTACGCGCTCGCGGCTTCATTCGCACGAGAATTCCGCGTCCATCCGCCGGGTCCGGCGTTCGCTCCACCAAGCCCATCTGCTCCAAGCGGCTCACGCACTTCGTGATGCCGCCAAGCGTCATCGCCAGCGGCTTCTGAAGCTGCGTCGGCGACTGAGTATAAGGTGGCCCCGAAACCAGCAGCGCGTCCAGCAGCAACAACTCGGCGGCCAGGATGCCCTGGCTCGCGGCGGCCTCTTTGAGCGCCTGGTCGATGTGTGTCGACAACCGAAGCAGCCGTTGCCCGATAAGATAGACGTTCGCGTCTTCGGCCGGCCACTCGCGCGCCCACGCCGCGGCTTGAGCGTCGAGGGCGTCGCCTGCTTCGGGCCTTGCCGGTGTCTGCAACGCGACGCACTCCGCGAGGAATTGCGCTTCGGCGTGCGCGCGCTTCGAATAGAGCGCCTCGCCGCTATCGTCCTGAGCCACATCGACCCAGCCCGCCTCGTCGAGTGCACGCAGATGATCGAGCACACTCGCGCGCGATATGTTCAGTCCGCGCGCCAGCGCGGGCGCGCTTTGCGCGCCTGCGCCCAGCAACGACAACAGTTGTCGCCGGGTAGCGTCCGCGAGTGCGGCAAAAAGTGAATCGGCGGTCTTGCAGGCACCCATACCATCATCGATCGGTCGAGACCCGCGTGCCAGATGGCAAATGCTCGTAACGAGCCATGGGCGACATGACGTGATCGGTAGCTCTACGGCTCGCGTCAACGCCATACAGGTGCCGTTTCCTGTAGTGGGGTCATTTCGGCAACGCTAAGTTACCAGAAAAATCCGCCCGCAGAACGACACAACAAATCGGCGTGCACGCCCAGCGCGCACGGCCCAACTACTGTCCAACGAGATCGTAAGCAGCAAGTGCCGCAATCTCCGTCACTCCGCCGTCCACCGGCAGGCATGTGCCGGTAATAAACCGCGACTCGTCGCTGGCGAGAAACAGCGCGGCAGACGCAACATCCCACGCGTCTCCTTCCAGCGGAAGTGGTGCGATCTTGCGGCGCCGCTCGCGCGCCTTCTCATTGAGCATGCTCTGCACCATGGGTGTAAAGATGTGCCCCGGCGCGATGGCGTTGGCACGCACATGTTCACGGCCGTACATCACCGCTAATTCGCGCGTGAACGCAACCATGCCTGCCTTCGATGAACCGTACGCGGCTGACCCGTGACTGCGTATGCCAGCAACCGAACTGATATTGACGATTGCCCCGCCTCCGCGCGCCACGATCTTTGGCACTGCACTGCGACTCATCAGGAATGCGCTCTTCAGGTTCACGTCCATCACGCGCTCCCACGACGCCTCGTCGATATCCTGCAACCGTCCCGGTGCGCCTGAAATTCCGACGTTGTTCACGAGTATGTCCAGGCCACCATATCGCTCAACGGTCTCTTCGACGATTCGCGCGCACACGGCTGCGTCCGTGATGTCACCCGTACAGACGAACCCCTGACCGCCGGATTCGGTAATCAATGCGAGTGTCTCGGCAGCCCTTTCGTATTGCTGATCGACGAGGCATACGGATGCGCCCTCAGCCGCAAAAAGACAGGCAATAGCCTTTCCCGTGCCGTAACCTTGCCCGAGCGACCCCGCGCCAGTGACGATCGCGATCTTGCCGCTCAAACGCTGATAAGAAACTTTTGGAGAAGGCATGCTGTAGTCGAACGATGTAGTTGCTCGCCACACAAAGTATTCGCGCGCTCCTGTGCCCTGTGCGGCTGTCCGTACGCGCGCTGGCGTCGGCATTTTCGACCAAGCTTAGTCTCACGAGGCCAATAATGCAACACATAGTTGCATTATTGGCCTTTGCGATCACCCGACCCTACTCTTGCGTGATCCACCAATGCCGCGCCAAAGCGCGCCGCGTAGGCTGTGTTCACCGCCTCCGTCTGGAAGCGAGTCTCGTTGATGGCGAAGATGAAATAGCCGTATGCGAGATCGCGTCGATAGTCTTCCCAAGCTTCGTCGAACGAGGGTGCCTCGACTCCGCCAGTTGCCAATTGCGACAAGTAGTGCTCGAGCAGCGGCCGCTCCCACGCGCGACGGTCTTCGACATCGAGCGCGCAGCCTATGTGGTAGGCAACCTCCAGGCTCCACGGCGCCCGGCTTACCTGAGCATCGAAAAAGCCCGGTGTTCCGTCTGGCTCGACGAACAGGTTGCCCAGATGCGTGTCGCCATGAATGAGACACACGGGCTTTCCTTTGTGCTGGCTCGCAATGTCTGCGAGCGCTGCCACCATCCATTCACGATCGTGCAGGTACCGGCTCACGGCGGCCCCTCGCGGAAGCGAGACGTAGTGGGCCCACACATCCGGTTCCAGATAGCGATTCTGATATTCCAGCGACCAGTCGGAAAAACGCTCCCCCACCCAATCAAAGCGGCCGCCCATTTCAAATTCGGCGCTGTTCCACGTTTGCGCGTGATAGCGCGCCATCGCGCTCAACCGCCGCTCCACCTCTTCGTAGCGTTGCGATTGCTGCGCCCTGCAAAAGCGAGCCTCGCGCTGCTCCAGGTCTTCCATCACGACGACAGACTGCCATCGATCGGGATCCGCGCCCGCATAAAAGCAGTTCGGCGCGTTCATATTTATGAATGGCAAAACGTCGCGATAGAACCGCATTTCATTGCGGTACATGTCCTTCATTGACTCGCTGTGATCCTGAAAGCCACCTTTTACGATCATGCGCGAAGGCAGCGCCATCTCCCTGCCCACATCGTTGTACTCGAGCGCCACGCGCACTTTCGTCGACGTTCCAGGCAGCACGGCCAGGTGGTTGCACGAAGTCACTTCCACGCCGGCGAAGCGAAACGCGAGTGCCGACGTGAGCCATTGTGCGGTCACGCCTTCCACTGTGACCGGCAACGACATGTCACTCACCACAGCTAATGCAGACAAGATTTCCCCCTGGCGATTGAGATAGGCAAGCCGCGTGCGCATCGTCGCGCACAGAGTCGTTCGACCGCAACATGGGGAAAACCACACCTCGTCGAGCGTTGCATATTTTGAATGCCGTGCATATAGTTGCCTCCAGATGCAGATACTTTTTTGGCAGGCACCTGATGAATCTCCTTGACTCACCCACACTGGCCGATGACTTCGCCGGTGCCGTACCAGCAAGAATGCTCGCCCCGGAGGAATACCGAACCGAAGAGAGCGTGGCGTTCAAGATGAATCTGGTTCACCTTCTGCTGGGCAACGAAATCGACCGGAAGCTTGCCGCCAGCGGACTTTCCGCTCTCCAGTGGGGCATCCTGAAAGCGCTCTACGACGAGCGCGCACGCACGCCCACCGCTCTCTGCCGCATCCTTCTCGCGGACAGCAGCGCAATGACCCGGAAGCTCGATTCACTCGAAAAGCGCGGATTGATCGAGCGAATCCGAAGCATTTCCGATAGACGCAGCGTCGAACTCGCATTGACGGCAGACGGCCGTGGATTGCTGCGCGAGACCCTGCCGCACATCGTGGAAACGAGCAACCGTCAGCTTCACGGCTTCACGATGGACGAAGTCGCAACCGTCAAACGTCTTCTCGAGCGAATGATCGTCAACCTGAGCTGAACGGCTAGGTCCATGCCCGAATCGAGCGACGAATCCGCAAAAGCTCAGTGCTTGACTCAATTGAAAAAGGAGCAGTTCATGGAGCACACCGAAACAACCACACGACCGGCCGAGACATCGACGCAAGCGTCGGATTTTGCGCCGCTGCCGGTTGCGCATGTCTATCGCGGCCGTATGATCACCGGAAACGCGATCAAGCACGTATCGCGAGATCTCGGTCAGGGTTTCTGCACGCCCAGAATCGAACTCGATGATCTCGTCTGGCCGCGTGCGGAGTCGGGTCCTGCGTTCGATGTGCCTGTCGCGCAGATTATTGATTTTCTCGTCGAGCTCGGTCCCCGCCTGCATCTCGACGTCAATCCGCTCATGCAGGCCGCACTCGAATCGATGATCAAGGTTAGTCCCCTGGGACGCCGGATCCTCGAAAACTGCTATCGGGACATACCTAACCTGTTTTTGCGCGAGGTAATCGAAGACGAGTTGCGTGTGAGCCTTGGCGACGCGAGGCTCGTCGACGGCTGGGTAGAACGCACGCTGCGCGGCCGCCCTAGCCGTCTGCGCGCCTTCCCGCCGAGGCTCGTTCATATTCTGGCGGGCAACTCACCGATGGTCGCGGCTATGACCGTCATGCGCGCCGCGCTGACGAAAGGTGTGCATCTGCTCAAGCTGCCGTCGAACGACCTGTTTACGGCCACCGCGATTCTGCGCACGATGGCTGAAATCGATCCGAACCATCCCGTCACGCAGTCCTTTTCCGCTGCCTACTGGCGCGGAGGCGACGAGAACGTCGAGTCCATTCTTTATCGCCCGCAGTACTTCGACAAGATCGTCGTTTGGGGCGGCGAGAGCGCGGTACGCCACGTCATGCGCTACGCCGGGCCGGGTCTGGAACTGGTTGCTTTTGATCCCAAGGTGTCGATCTCCCTGATCGGCCGCGAGGCCTTCAGCTCCAACGAGGTTCTGCGCGAGGTCGCGCGTGCGGGCGCCGCCGATGTGCTGTCGTTCAACCAGGATGCGTGCAACGCAAGCCGCTATCAGTTCATCGAAGGCGACGAAGACGACGCCGACCGCTACTGCGAGCAACTCGCGCTCGCACTCGGCGAGGACTACCGTTATGGCGATGGCCAGGGTCCGCTGGTGCCGAGCGACATTCGCGAAGCCGTCGACGTGCTGCGTGAAATGGAGCCGCTTTATCGCGTGTTCGGTGGCTACGACGGCAAGGGTCTCGTCGTGCGCTCGGACGAAATGGTTGACTTCCATCCGATCTGCAAGACAGTCAACGTCATTCCCGTGGGCAGCTTGTGCGACGGAGCGCGCTACGCGACTGTCGCGACGCAGACCGTCGGTATCTATCCGCCGCATCGGGTAATCGAGGTGCGCGACGCCCTTGCGTGCGCAGGCGTGCAGCGCATGGTCGTTTTGGGCGAATCGATTTCGGATGGCGTTGGCGGCTACCCCCATGACGGCATGTTTCCGATCCACCGATTCATGAAATGGATCTCGGAGGAATCGGGTCCGAACCAGCAGGAGACGCGATAATGCATGCCCTTTCCTCCCTCCTGCAATTCACGGATCTGCAGGACCCCTTTCGCAACGCGCCCGAGAACCTCCATACCGTGCAGCTGCAAGCCGTACGGGAGCGCTTCGCGCAGCGCCGTCAACAAATTCGCATTCTCGACAAACGGGCCAGCGAAGCCGGCGTCACGGAACTTCGCACGCTGGACGACGCTGTTCCGCTGTTATTCGCGGACGCCGTCTACAAGAGCTATCCCGATTCGTTCATCGAAAACGGCAAATGGCGTCACCTCACAGCATGGCTTCAGACCCTTACGACGAACAGGATCGATGGGCTCGACTACAGTAAGGTCGCCAATCTCGACGACTGGATCAACGAGTTGCGCCGCAACGGCCACTATGTGATGAGTTCGAGCGGCACCTCGGGGAAGCAGTCATTCATCTACCAGAGTGAAACCGACCGTGAGCTCGGCTGGCGCCTGCTCGACCAGGGTATTCGCTGGGCGGCAAGCGCCATGCGCGATCGGTCGCGCCGTTATCCCGCGTACCTTTTGACGCCCTCTTCCGGGTCCTACACCGGCACCGAGCGCATGGCGAAGTTCGCCGAGTCGATTGCGCTGCCTGGCGACATTCACTACATGTCGGACGTGCCACAAAGCGCCGCCCAGACCACACGCATGGCGCGCATGCGTCGAGCGATTGCGGACGGCACCGCGTTGCCCAGCGAAATCGAAGCCTTCCAGAACGAAAATCGTGAACGCACCGAGCGTGTGCAAGCCGACTTCCGGCACTTCATCGACGAGTTGCTCGAGCGGCGCCACGAACCGATGTTCATCATGGGCATGATGGGCATGCTCTACCAGATCGTAGCCACGGCGCGCGAACGAGGCATTCCCGACGGCGACTTCCACCCCGACACGATCATCAGTATCGGCGGCGGCAAGAAGGGTGCAAATTTGCCGGGAGATTTCCAGCAGCAGTGCGAACGCTTCTTCAATTTCAACGCGACCAATTTCAACGATGGATACGGCATGGGCGAAGTATCGGGGTTCTGCCCGTGGTTCCATGAAGCGAAGGCGTGGACGGTACCGCCGTGGCTCGTTCCGCTAGTGCTCGATTCCACCGGCGAGCAGTTGCTGAATCCGCGTGACGGAAAAGGTGTCGTCGAAGGACGGCTTGCGATGATCGATCTGCTCGCCGACGGCCGCTGGGGCGGTGTCATCAGCGGGGACAAGGTCACCGTGGAGTTCGGCCATGGCATCGACGGCGTGCGAACGCCCATCATACGCGACGTGGTGCGCTACAAGGATCTGCCCGGCGGCGACGACAAGCTTTCGTGTGCCGGAACGATCGACGCCTATGTCCGCGGAGAAATTGCGGATATGACCGAAGCCCGTGTTCCCAATTGAGGCAATTCTTTTCAATATTACGTAGACCTACTCCACAATGACTGAGCAAACGACAAATCCGCCCGTGTGGTTCATCACGGGAGTCTCGTCCGGCTTCGGCCGGTCCCTGGCGGAAGCGGTCCTCGCACGCGGTGACAAGGTGGTGGGCACCGTGCGTAACGACACGCAGATAGCGCCGTTCGAGAATCTCGCGCCCGGGCGCGCCTACGGCGTGTTGCTCGACGTCACCGACGCCGCTTCGGTGCCCCGCGCCGTCGAGCAGGCCATTGGCCGGGCGGGCGCCATCGACGTTCTCGTGAACAATGCCGGCTACGGTCTGTTCGGCGCATTCGAAGAGGTTTCCGACAAGGAAGCGCGTCAGCTCTTCGATACCAACGTGTTCGGCACGGTCAACGTGATCCGCGCCGCACTGCCCCATTTTCGCGAGCGAAAGCGCGGGCATATCGTGAACTTTTCCTCGGTGGCCGGAGTGATCGGCATCGCGGGTTGCAGTTTCTATTGCGCGTCGAAACACGCGATCGAAGGGCTGTCCGAATCGCTCGCGCGAGAACTGAAGCCGTTTGGAATTCACGTGACCATCGTCGAACCCGGCGGTTTTCGCACGAATTTCGCGGGTGGCTCGCTGAAATGGAGCGAGATCGAATCGCCTGCCTACGCTGAAACGGTGGGCAAGATGCGCCAGATGATGGGTGGCTACCACGGCACGCAGGCGGGAGATCCAGCCAAGGCCGCCGCCGCCGTCGTGCGCGCGGTGTCTGCGGAGAACCCGCCGTTGCGGTTGGCGCTCGGCCCGGATGCCGTCGACGTCGTCCGAAAGAAGCTCGCGTCCGTACAGGACAATCTTGAAGCGTGGCTCGACGTGTCGAGTTCCACTGACTTTGATCGCTAACGCTGCAGAAGCTCGTTGCCTGGGAGACGACATGTCCGCACTGGACTCATTTTATGCAATGCTTCGCGATAACGCCGATCCGTTCCGCAATCACCCTGAGAACCTTCGCGAGCTTCAACTCGCCGCCATGAAGGAGCGTTTCGCCGGGCGCCGCAACCAGATCAGGCTGCTGCGCCGCCGCGCGGACGATCTGGGCGTTGAAACCATCAACCGCCATGAGGACATGGTTCCTCTCCTGTTCGCGCATCAGATTTACAAGAGCTACCCCGAGCAATTCATCGACAACGGCCGCTGGAAGCATCTGGCGGCCTGGCTGCAGACGCTTTCCAGCACCCCGGTGAGCGAAGTGGATATGACGGGCGTGGAAGACGTCGACGCGTGGATGGGCCGGTTGCGCGAAGCGGGACACTACGTGTTCAGCTCGAGCGGCACATCAGGGAAATGCAGCTTCATCAACCAGACGCAAGCCGATCTCGAGAACGTCACCGAGTCGTGTGTGAAACTCGGCATTCACGGTAACGAACTGATCCGCCGAGATTTCGGCAAGCGCCCGGTATTCCTGATGATGCCGCCTGCCGGCGCGCATCGTCACATTGAACCGGTACTCGGCGCTGCGAAACGACTTGGCGCCGAAAGCACGCTGATGTTCGACGAACCGGTGCTTGCTTCCGCCACGATCTCGATGGGCCGCATGCGTCGTGCAATCGCCGACGGCTCCGCCAAACCCAGTGAAGTCGCGGCTTTTCAGGAACATGCGGTGGCGCGCCAGCGCCATACTGGCGCGATGATCGACAGATTTCTCGACAAGCTGGTCACACAGCGCGACGTCCCCGTTCTCGTACAGGGCAACTGGTCGCTACACTGGACGCTCGTTGAGCGCGCCCGCCAGCGCGGCATCGCCGATGGAATCTGCCACCCCGACACGGTGATCACGACCGGCGGCGGATTGAAGGGCACCTCGGCACCCACCGACTATCGGGAGCAGATCATACGCTTCTATGGCATTCGCCCGGAGAACGTCCAGAACAGCTATGGCATGTCCGAAATGATCGGGACCGGCCCCTGGTCGGAGGTGGCACAGGGCTACGCAATCTGCCCCTGGATCGTTCCGTTCGTGCTCGACAAAGCCGGTGAGCAACTACTGAATCCGTCGGATGGGCGCGGCATTGCCGAGGGCCGTTTCGCGTTTTTCGACCTGCTTGCCGAGGGATACTGGGGCGGCTTCATCACTGGCGACAAAGTCACGGTGGACTTCTCGCCGGCGGGGAACACCGACGGCCTCCAGGGACCACTGGTCAGGCGGGTCGGACGCTATGCCGACCTCGAAGAGGGCGAAGACAAGCTCTCTTGCGCGGGCACGATGGAGTCGTATGTGCGTGGGATGATCAACGTTTGATTTCGGCCGCGAGCAACTGCGGGGCCCAGGGGGCCAGTATTGGCACCCTCTGGCGCTCGTGAGTATACTGATGCCCTAATTCCGTCATCAAAAGCTCAACGATGTCCAAACCTATGGCAGTTCAGGCTCCCGACGGAGCCTCGCGGCTCGCTGCGGCGGGCAAACCTCGAACGGCCGGCCGGCCCACCCACGACGACGCGGTCCAGCTGCGCGAGCGCCTGCTCGACGCCGCCAAAACGGTCTTCATGAGGGAAGGTTTCGGTGCCGCCAGGGTCGATGAAATCGCATCACTGGCCGGCGTCAGCAAAACTACCGTTTACCGCCAGTTCGGCACGAAGGAAGAGCTTTTTCGCTCTATCGTCTGGCGCGGCATGTCCGACCTGCGCGGCAAGATCGATCAGCACCTGGTGCCCGGCCGCGATTTTTCGACCAGCCTGGCATCCCTGATCGATGCGCTCGTCGAACACATGGCGATACCGGACAGCATTCACACTTCACGCATGGTCATTGGCGAGGCGATACGTTTTCCGGATGTCGCAAGGCAGTTTCTGCAGTTCGTGGTGACGATGCTGGAGCCGCTTACGGCCGTTCTGGAAGCGGCAGCGGCCAATGGAATGATCGACATCGACGATCCTGCGAACGCGGCACGTGATCTCCTCACGCTGGTCACTGGGGCCCCCGAAGTGCACCTTGCGATCCAGACTACGCGCGCTGAACGCAAGCGTAGGGCCGAGAGGATTCATCGGATCCTGTTGACCGCCTGGAAGTATCGCGCAACGCTCGATAAGGCTCGGGCGAGAGCAATGCAGTAACGTTCGCCGCGCGCCTGCCTCGCCCGCAGACTAGCCGCCGACTTCCCCCATCACCTGAAACTGCCCGGATGCCTGGGCAATGCACTTCGCATTGGCCCAGATCCGGCAGTCCGAGAAAATCACCCGTTTCCCAGAACGCAGAACGTCGACATGGGCTTCCACCCAGTCGCCCGGTTCAGCGTTGCCCATGAAGTTGACCGTCAGGCCCGTCGTCAACACCCTTACGGCCGGTTGACGGGAATACTTGCTCGCCCACGTAATGGCCGTATCCGCCAGCATGCAAACGGCGCCGCCGTGCATCATCTGGCCGAGATTCCGATGCGCTTCGCGCACGTACATACCGACGACGTGTCCACGCTCGCTCTTGCGAAAATAAGTAGGACCGAACATCTGATGGAAGGGGCCAAACTCCGGCATCAATGCAAAGCCCTCCGGAATGGGCTTTTCTTCGCTCTCTTCAAGCGCCTCTACCGCCAATGCGTGTGCGTGTTCCAATGCCACCCTCCTCTTCGCGCCGTAGGTGACCGGCACCAATAAATGCTTTTTCATGGGCGAGACATAGCGTATCATTATTCGCACGCAAGTCAATTATATGAATGAATATGGACATCGGATCGCTCTTTACGCCGCTCGTGGTTCGAGGCGTCACGCTTGCCAACCGCATCGTCATGTCACCCATGACTCGCGGCTTTTCGCCCAATGGACTGCCCGGCAGTGACGTTGCCGCCTACTACAAGCGGCGCGCGCAGGGCGAGACTGGCCTTATCATCACGGAAGGTGTCGGTGTCGATCATCCGGCGGCCCTGGGCGAAGCCGGACTCGGCGAGAATTCGATTCCCGTACTCGCCGGAGCAGAATCGGTTGCCGCGTGGCGGCGAGTGACGAATGAAGTTCATGCGAGCGGCGGCGTCATCTTTCCGCAACTGTGGCACATGGGACCGATGAAAGAGGCGAACACAGGGCCCTTCCCCGCCGCCGCGCCACTACGGCCATCGGGGCTCTGGGGGCCGTCCGGACGCACGACTTCTCTCAACGCGGGCTACATGGAGCGGGTGAGGCCACCAACGCACCCAATGACCGACACCGAGATCGCGGACGTCATCGCCGCCTACGGTCGAAGCGCGTCGTTTGCGAAGACCGCCGGATTCGACGGCATTGCCATCCACGGAGGGCACGGCTATCTGATCGATGCGTTCCTTTGGGCCGAGACCAATCAACGCACGGACAAATGGGGTAAGGATCTCGTGGCGCGCAGCCGCTTTGCCGCCGAAGTCGTGCGCGCGATACGCGAAGCGATCGGCGATACGATGCCGATTACATTCCGCTTTTCACAGTGGAAACAGCAGGATTTCCGTGCGCGCCTCGCCAACGATCCGCACGAACTCGAACAGATCCTCGCACCGCTCGCAGATGCTGGCGTCGACATCTTCGAGGCGAGTACGCGTTATTTCAATCGCGCGGAATTCCCGGGCTCGGAGATGAATCTCGCAGGCTGGGTAAAGAAAGTGACCGGCCGGTATGCTATGGCGGTGGGCGGAATCGGTATTAATAAGGGTTACTACGATTCCATGGCCGGAGCCGAAACATCGGTGCAACCCGACCTGACACCACTGCTGGATCGTTTCTCGCGCAACGAGTTTGACCTTGTTGGCGTAGGACGTTCGCTTCTGCACGACCCGAACTGGGCCCGGCGTGCCCGCCTTGGCGAGCCGTTTCTCGGATTCAGCAACGATTCGCTCGCGCGCCTTACCTGAAACCCAGTTTTGCAGTTGACGCCCCTGTATCAGGCGTCAACTGCTGTTGGTGGCCTGTTAATCTTCAGGTGCGCCCAGTAACCGGAATCAATGCACCGGTTACCCCCGACGCCGCTTCGGAAGCGAGAAAAAGAATCACGTTCGCGATTTCCTCGGGCCGTACCCAACGTGAAAAGTCTGCATCGGGCATGTCGTTGCGGTTTTGCGGCGTGTCGATAATACCCGGCAGGATCGCGTTCACGGTAATTGACCGATCCTTGAGCTCTTCGGCTAGCGCCTCCGTCAAACGCATTACTCCCGACTTCGACGCCGTGTACGCACCCATTCCCATACCTGCCTTCAGTGCGGCACCAGCGCCAATGTTGACAATGCGACCGCCGTGCGCGCCGACAGCAAGATAGTCCAACGCCGCTTTCGATGCCGTAGCGGCCGTCCGCACGTTCATCTGATACATCAAATCCCACGTCTCGAGGGAGCCGTCCGCCAGTGTTTCCCAGCGAAATCCGCCCGCTATGTTGACGAGGGCATCGAGCTTGCCAAGTTGCTCGACAGTCGCCGAAAACGCCGCGCGCGCCGCGTCCAGGTCAGTGAGTTCCACGCCGCCTCGCCACCAGGAGGCGTGTAGCTGCTCCGCGCTCGCGCCCTCCGGCGCGGGCGCCTTGTCGATCAGCGCGACCTTCCAGCCATTGTCGGCAAATACCCGGCCCACCGCGCGTCCCAATGTGCCGAAGCCACCGGTTACCACCACTACCCGTTGCATGTCCGATCACTCCCTCGCCGCTTCGGCGTGAAAAATCAACGTCCCTTGAAAACCGGCTCACGTTTCTCGCGAAACGCGTTGACCGCTTCCTGGTGGTCTTCAGTCAAATTCGACAGCGCCTCGTAGGCGATCGACGCATCGAGAATCGAATGCGCGAGCTGCTTGAGTCCGATGTTGATTGAAGCCTTGGTCCATTGAATCGCACGCGCGGCTCCGTTTGCCAGCCGCTTCGCCATGGCATCGACAACGGCATCGAGTTCGTCAGCCGGCACGGCGTGGTTGATGAGCCCCAGACGCGCCGCCTCTTCCGCGGTGAGGAGGTCACCCGTCAGGAGGTATTCCTTGGCCTTCGCGTAGCCGACGAGCTGCGGCCAGATCACCGCGCCGCCATCGCCCGCTACGAAGCCGACTTTCACGTGCGGATCGCCGATCTTCGCGTGATTGGCCGCGTAGCTCAGATCCGAGAACAACGCGATCGTCGCGCCCAGACCAATTGCATGACCATTGATCTTCGCGATGACCGGCTTCGGACAATCGAGCATCGAGAAGACGATTTTTTTGGCGCGCTGCATGCCTTCCAGAAACAACGCCGGGTTGTCGATGACCTGCTGCATGTGCTCGATATCACCGCCCGCGCTGAATGCGCGCCCAGCGCCCGTCAACACGACAACACGGGTCTCGCCGTCCTCCGCGACATCGAGAAAGAGCCGCGACATCTCAATGTCCATTTGCTCGTCAAACGCATTCAGCGTTTCGGGGCGGTTGAGCGTGACGGTCAGGACGCCGCCGTCGCGTTCGAGCAATAACGCCTTATAGTCCGAAATATTCATGGCTTACCTGTTCACAAAGAAGAGACAGCGCGGGACGACGGGTCGCGCCGCCGCGCAAACGCCGGATGCGATTCCCGCTGCACCGGCGCCCCGCGCGACTTCGATTACACCTGCAGCGGAATGAACCTGCGACCGTTGTCGTACATGATCTTGCGCGTGTCTTCTTCGGCAAGCCCATTGAGCGCTTCCGCAGCGAAGTCTTTCGGCTCCGGCACGCCTTCCGCGTGCGGATAGTCGGAGCCCATCAACAGAAAGTCCGACGATCCGGTTTGCGCGATGATCTGGCCGATGTCGTCCTCGGGATACGCGACCACAAACACGTTTTCCTTGAAGATCTGGCTCGGGCGCTTCTTTAGTTGACCGCACGGCCAGTAACCATTCTTCGCCATGCCCCGGCACTTGTCCATTTTCACGAGCAGCGACGGCACCCATTCGGCACCGTTTTCCGCGCTGCACAGCTTGACGCGCGGGAAACGCTCGAAGAAATTGTAGAAGATGAACGACGACAGCGTTTCCATCACCGGACGCTCGCCGTAACCGTGCATCCAGACAAAGGCGGTTTGACGCTGGCGCGACTGCTGCACCGGCTCGCCCCACACCGCCATGTGATCCTTCATGTAGATCGCTTCCGACACGTGGAACGTGACACGCACGCCCGCTTCGTTGAGGATCGACCAGAACGGATCGAAATACGGGTCCGCCGGCGCACGGCCATTGAACGGCCCCATCGGCATCAGGATTACGCGGACGCCGTTCGCGACCAGCCATTTTGCCTCGGCGACGGCGGCGTCGAGATCGTCGAGCGTGACGACCGGCGTCGTGTAGATCCGGTCCTTGTAGTTGAAGCCCCAGTCGTCGAGCATCCACTGGTTATACGCATGCAACACGGCATTTGCGGCGGCAGGCTCGTTGAGGTACGAAATGCACGCGACCATTTCGCCGATGTACATCGTGCAGGCTTCCACGCCGAATTCGTCCATCTTCTTCAGGCGGGCGTCGCGATTGAACATGTCCGGCGTCGGGGCGACACGCATGTCGACGTTGTCCTTGCCGTCCTTCATCGCGCGCAGCCATTCATGCAGCTTGCCCGGCGGCGGCACGTGCCCCTCGGCCGAGGTGTAGCCTTCGCTGATTTCCACCTTGCGGTCGCCGACATACATGCAGCGGTTGCCGTCGGCCGTGACACGGCTGGTGAACGACCAGTCCTTCTTGAACTTCTCGGGCAAGTGGCGGCTGTATGCGTCCTCGACTTCGTAGAAGTGCGTGTCCGCGTCGTAGATCTTCCCTTGGTACGCTTGCATGAACTCTCTCCTGATTGTGGGGGAGCGCTGCTCAACGTGCGCCCTTGAGAGAAGTATCGGCTCAAGCCATCAGCCCAAAAACTCTCATATCGAACACAGAAACGTCGATATCGAATTGATATCGATCGGCGCCCTCGCGATTTCCGAAGCTCGCACATGGCATCCTCCGGAAAACATCAATACGAACATCGTTCGCATATGAGTATACTCGAAACGATACATACAACCGGAGACGCTCATGCAAGTTGAAGTCCTCTCGCAGCAGGCACACCGAGCACAACCCGTAGCCGGTCCGCCGCGCGGGTTCACGATGGCGATCCTGCTGGCCGCAGTGGCCGCCTCGTCGGGAATCACCGTTATCTATACGGTGCTGGTCACACTCTACAAAGCCTTTCCCGCTTCGAACTCCGTGAGCTGGACGGTTACCGCATACTGGCTCGGCTCGGCCGTCTTTGCCGCGGTGAGCGGGCGGCTCGGTGACCTGCTGGGCTACCGTCGCATCCTGCTCGTGGTGATGTCGGTCGCTGCCGCCGGCGCGGTCGTCGCCGCCTGTGCAACCCATGTCGGCATGCTCGTCGCCGGGTGCGCGATGCAATCGATCGCGGCAGGCATTACACCGCTCTCCATCGGCCTGGTCCGCGAGAACCTGCCGCCAGCGAGGCTGCCTGGCGCGGTGGGCCTGATCAGTGCTGCAGGCATGGTATCCGCGGGGCTGGTCTACATTTGTGCGGGCGTCGTCGTGGATCACTATTCCTGGCAAGGCGGCTTTTGGTTCAAAGTCGCGCTTTGCATCGTGGCAGTCGCTGCCGTACGCGCGTGGACGCCGCCGTCGCCACAGCATCCCAGCGTCCGGATCGACTACCTTCGAGGCCTTGCGTTCGCTCCAGCACTTTGCGCGATCCTCTTCGCGGTGCAACAGATCCACGCGTGGGGGCTCGGCGATGCGCGGCTTTGGGGTTTGATCGGCGGCGGCATGGTCGTGCTGGGACTATGGGCGCGGCATCAGCTCAAGGCGCGTCATCCGCTCATCAACGTGCGTCTGCTGAAGACGCGCGAGGTCGTCCTGGCGAATGCCTGCATGGCATTCCTCGCGGCAGGCGCCATGCAACTGGGACAGGTTTTCTCGCTGCTCGCCCAGCAGCCTGCCGGCACGCACGCTGGATTCGGACTGAGTGCAACAGCAGCCGGATTACTGATGTTCAGCGTCAACATCGTCGCGATGGTCGCGAGCCCGTGGAGCGGCCGCGTTGCGGCCCGCTACAAGGCGCGTCGCGCCGCCTTGATCGGCATGGCCATCCTGGCCTTTGCCTGGGCCTCACTGATCGCGCTTCATCGCAGCCTGCTGATCTTCGTTCCAGGCGCGGTCCTGTGCTCGTTCGGGCTCGCCTTCGCGAGCACGGCGCTGTACAACCAGATCGTGGAAACGACGCCTGCGCATCAGACAGGCGAGGCAACGGGCATGCTCTACGTCTTCTTCTCGTGCTTCTTCGCGGTAGGCGCCCAGGTGGTATTCGTGCTGTTACGCGGCGCGACGGGGGGACATGACGGTGCGTCGTTTCCCGCCGACAGTGGCTATGTTTCGGTGTTCGTCTACATCGCCTGCAGTTCGATTGCCGGACTGCTGATCGCTTGCATGCTGCCGAAGCGTCACGCCCGTTGATCGTCGTTGCGAACGACCTGTTACACGCCGGTCCGACGCTTCTTCAAATTCGCCATGCGTGCCGAACATTGAAGCATGTGCTTCAATGCTCGGCACGCTGGCCGGTCACTCATCTTCGGCTTGACCCAATGCAGACGCACGCTGCGCCACCCTGATCATGTTCTGCTCGAGTTGCGGGCGTTCGCGATCGAAACGCTCGAGCGGCGCACCAATCGCCATCGCCGCAATCACGTTACCGTTCGGCCCGAAGATCGGTGACGACACACCCGCGGAGTCCGGCAGCAATTCGCCGCGGCTCACCGACAAACCGGTTTCGAGGATGTGATCGAGTTCGTCACGCAGCGCCTTCTTCGTCGCGACGGTTTGCGGCGTACGGCGCTCGAACTTGACCGTCTTCATGTAGTCGGTGACGAAAGCCTCCGGCGCATGAGCCAGCAGCACGCGCCCCGCAGCCGTGCAATAGAGCGGACGGCGCAATCCGATGTGCATCGAATAGCGCACGGATTGTTCGCTCTCGATCACATCGACATAGGTGATCTCCTTGTGCTCGTGATCAAGGACGCCGATATAAACGGTTTCATTGGTGCTCTTCGAGAGATCCACCAGGAACGGGCGCAGCATCTTCGAGAAATTCCACGCGGCCATCACGCCGGCGGACAAGCGGAAGATCGAAGGCCCCAGGCGATAGCGGCCTGCGTCGTGCATCAAATACCCTTCCGCCACGAGAGGCCTCAGCAGATTGAGCAGGCTGCTCTTCGGCGACTCGAGGGCAACATTCAGTTCTGCCAGCGACATCCCTTCCGGAGACTTCGCCAGCACATCGAAAATTCCGAGGAGTCGGGTCAGCGAGCGCGGCCCGCTGACATCCCGGTCCGCCGGCGCTGAGGTCTCTTTCAACATGATTTTCCCCATGAATTGACTGTATCGATTATACGGGAACTATTCACATAGTTTTACAACGATCACAATTTGGCACACTTTTGCACCGCCTGAATTCGGGAATACGCCAGGGCGCCTCCGCATTCAGGTTGAGATATAGTTGAACGGCGTTCATAAAATTGCAATGCAGGAGCAACGCTTTCCGGACCATCCACGCGGCACGCTCGCGCGTCGAACTGCAGCATCAAACTTCACTTCTGGATCACACATGCACACGAAAAAACTGGCAGAAAAGGTCGTCATCGTGACCGGAGGCGGGCAAGGCGTTGGACTCGGCATTGCCCGCGCGCTTGCCACCCAGGGCGCGAGTCTGGTGCTGACTGGCCGCACGGAGAGCAAACTCACGCACGCTGCTGACGAATTGAGTGCCCTCGGCTCGCAAGTGCTCGTCGTGCCTGGTAACACGCGCAATCGAGCCGACGCCGTGCGCACGGTCGAACTTGCCATTGAGCGTTTCGGACGCGTGGACGCGCTTATTGACAACGCACAAAGCAGCACCCCGGGTGTGCCGCTCGAGTCCGTTACCGACGACGACTGGAGCGACACACTCGAGTCTGGCTTGTACGGCACGCTGTATTTCATGCAGGCCGTATTGCCGCACATGAAGGCACAGGGCCGCGGCGCCATCGTCAACTTCGGCTCGCGCACAGGCATCGAAGGGCTCAAGGGATTCGGCGCGTACGCCGCAACCAAGGAGGGCATTCGTGGACTTTCACGTGTTGCCGCGCGCGAATGGGGTGCCTATGGCATCACCGTCAACGTCATTTGCCCGGCAGCGCTCACGCCAGCCGCTGAAGCCTATCTCGAGGCCAATCCCCAGGAACGCACGCGCTATCTCGGTGAAATCGCTCTTGGCCGCTTCGGCGATCCTGAGCTCGATATTGGACGAACAGTTGCATTTCTGTGTAGTGACGACGCTAATTTCATAACCGGGCAGACTATCAGTGTGGACGGCGGACAGTCAATGCTTTAGTGCGTCTTTTTGAACACAGTTGCAATATATGAAACGAGAAGTTGCATTTCCCAGCGGCGCAGAGAATTTAATTGAACTAACAGTTGCATTAACTGAGATACCTCGATCCGACGGCGAGTTCGCACGAGACGCCTACCAAAACGATCGAAAGTGGTCACATATTTCTCCTCCGGCACACTTCGCGAGAGCGTGTGGAGTTTGACCTTGGCTGCGGGACACCGAGCCAAGGTTTTTTTTGCGCCGTTGTGTCAGGCGATTTTCAACGGGGGCACCGCGACGTCGAGACTCACCCGAAGCCGTAAAGCGATGAACGGATTTTTGGGCGACGGCGAAGAGGACGCTCACCACGACAGACCGAATCGGCCTGTGGAAATTGCGATCTCGATGCCGCCTTTCAAGAAAGCAATCAGTACCATTCCGATGTGAAGAACGGCAAGTGCACGTCCATCCAGTCGTATTCGCTGCGGCAGACCGCCCATGCCCACCGGGGTGACTTTCGACGGCCGTGGGCAGCGTCCGATCGTTGGTGCAGGCGCGAATGATTTGAAGCATCGCCGCCCGCTTCGAGATACCCGACTTCTACCTCGGTTGTGTCTGCGATACCGCTATTGCTATTCTCAGTCGTCATGATTCGTCCTTTAGCTACCGCTTACTCCACCGCCTTCACCATCTCCTCGATCACCTTCTTCGCGTCGCCGAACACCATCATGGTTTTATCCATGTAGAAGAGTTCGTTGTCGAGGCCCGCGTAGCCGGCCGCCATCGAGCGCTTGTTCACGATGATCGTGCGCGCCTTGTACGCCTCGATGATCGGCATGCCCGCGATCGGCGACTTCGGATCGTTCTTCGCCGCCGGGTTCACCACGTCGTTCGCGCCGAGCACCAGCACCACGTCTGTCTGGCCGAACTCGTTGTTGATGTCCTCCATTTCGAACACCATGTCGTACGGCACCTCGGCTTCCGCGAGCAGCACGTTCACGGCTTCTCGCTGAACAACGCCATGCTGATCATCGCGGGGTCGCTGGTGGGCTCTTCCGGCGCGATCCTCTCGTACATCATGTGCCACGCGATGAACCGCTCGTGTCTCCGGCGTCGCGGCCACGCGGGTTTCGTTCGCCCGGTTTGTGCGGGTATTGCAATGTGCATCAAAGAACCCATGATTGCAAAAGCGTGATACGAAACAAATCAGTTGGCTGCCAAGGGTTCGAGCCCCCCCGCAACCATCCTCGAATGTCTCGCAACGACAGTGACATTCGTTGTCCTGATTGATATGGATAGTCCGCAAGAGAGCGCAGCCCCGAAGGGCTGCGCTGCGCAAGATCGTGCTTTCTAAAGTACCTTCTTTTCGCGCAAGGTATCGATATCGGATTGCGACATACCCAGCACATCGTGCAGCACGGCGTCCGTGTGCTGCCCGAGCATCGGCGGCGCGCCGTACGAATCGATCGGCGTGCCCGACATCTTCACCGGATTGGCAACCATACGGACCGCCTCGTCGGTGAGCGGATGCGCGACTTCAACACACATCGCACGCGCCTGCACGTGGGGATCGGCGAACACTTGTTCCAGATTGTTGATCGGCCCCGCCGGCACCCCAGCCGCGTCGAGAGCCGCCAGCAGTTCATCGCTTTGCCATTCGGCGATCAGCGGTTCGAACACTTCGCCGAGCGCGCGGCGATTCTTCACTCGCAGTGCAATCTCGCTGAATCGCGGGTCGCTGGCGAGTTCGGGATGCCCGAGGACCTGGCACATCCGCGCGTATTGTTCGTTGTTGCCCGCAACGATCATGATGTCGCGATCGGCACAGCGGAACATGCGCGACGGCATGCCGCCGTTTCCCTCCGTACCGCGCCGGACCGGAACCTGCCCCGAAACGAGGTACTGGCTCGCATAGTGCGAGGTGGCGGCGATCATCGCGTCCAGCAGCGCCAGGTCGATGTACTGCCCCTCCCCACTGCCGCCTTGCGCCGCGTCGCGATGATAGAGCGCGGCGATGATCGCGGACGCCGCGTACTGTCCACAAAGGATGTCCGCGAGACTGGGCCCGGTTTTCATCGGTCCGCCGCCCGGCACGTCGTCGCCGTTGCCCGTGACGCTCATCAGACCGCCCATCGCCTGGAAAATCGAGTCATATCCGGGGCGGGGACTGTACGGCCCGGTTTGTCCGAACCCCGTTATCGAGCAGTAGATCAAGCGAGGATTGACGAGTTTGAGGCTCTCGTAGTCGAGCCCGTAGCGTTTCAGGTCGCCAACCTTATAGTTCTCGAGCAGCACGTCGCAATGCGCAGCCAGCGAGCGGATCAGCGTCTGCCCGTCGGGCGTCGAAATATCGCACGTGATCGACTTCTTGCCACGGTTCGCGCTGATAAAGAACGTCGATTCGCGCGTAACCTTGCCCTCCCGATCCATGAGAAACGGCGGGCCAAACTGCCGCGAATCGTCCCCTTTGCCCGGACGCTCGACCTTGATGACCTCCGCGCCGAGATCCGCCAGCATCTGCGCCCCCCAGGGCCCCGCGAGAATACGGCTCAGGTCGAGTACGCGAACTCCCGTCAACGCGCCTTTTGTCATATCAAACTGTCCCCTTGAATTCATACCCGCCGCGCCGCAAGCCATGCCTCAGCGTCCGACGAACTTCGCCGTACGTTTTTCGATGAAGGACTGAACGCCTTCCTTTGCATCTTCCGTGTTGTAGAGAAACTGCTGCGTCGACTGAATCGTCGCGTAGGCATCCTGCCAGCCTTGCCCCAGTGAAACACGCGCGTTCTGCATCGTGGCCTGCACGGCGAGCGGCGCCTGCGCGGCGATTCGCTCTGCGATAGCCAGCGCGCGGTCGAATTCCTGGCCCGCCGGCACGACGTCCTGAACGAAGTTCATGCGGCGCGCCTCCTCGGCAGTGAACTCGTCGCCGGTGAGCAGCACCTTCATCGCGTTGCCCCAGCCGGCACGCTGGACCATGCGGAACGTCGCACCACAACCTGCCATGATCCCCCGCTTCACTTCAAGTTGGGAGAAACGGCAGTTATCGGCGGCCACGGCCACTTCCGATGCGAGCATCAATTCGACAGCGACCGTAAAGCAGATTCCCTTGAGAGCGATGACGACCGGCTTGGTGCGCAGCGGCGCGCGCATATTGAACGGATCGACTTCGCCCTCCGGAAGCAAGGGTTTGCCCTCACGGCGCAGCGGCGCGATCTTCGGCATGTCGAGCCCCGCCGTAAAGTGGTCGCCTTCGGCATAAACCAGACCACAGAACAGATCGCTGCTGTTCTCCAGCCGCGTGTAAGCGGCGGCCAGTTCCCTGAACATCTTCGGGGTAAAGCCGTTGCGCTTTTCCGGCCGGTCGATGCCTATCAAAAGCAGGTTCCCGCGTTGTTCAACGCGAATCTGTCCGTCCTCGTGACGAGTCGTCATGCACTGTCTCCTCGCGGTGTTTTCCATTAGCGAATCTGACCATTGGCTCAATTGACAAAGCCGGGTCACACATTCAGAATCATAAACGTCGTTCACAAATTTGGCAACGCGCGGCACGACCTGACGCAGTCTGCACGGGGTGCCAAGCCAATACAAGCAAGGCCGGGCAGATACCGATGCTGGCTTAAGTGTTCACCCTGATTCCCGCAAGGAAAGACCATGGCCTACGAGACGATCATCCTCGAAATTCACGGCAAGACCGGCTTGATCAAGCTGAACCGTCCGCATGCCTATAACGCGCTGAACAACCAGTTGATGGACGAGCTGACGGCCGCACTCGACGGCCTCGAGGCCGATCCTGCCATCGGCGCGATCGTGCTCACCGGCAGTGAAAAAGCATTCGCCGCCGGAGCCGACATCAAGATGATGGGCGAATGGACGTACATGGACGTCTACAAGAACCAGTTCATCACTTCGAACTGGGAGCGCACCTCGCGTTGCCGTAAACCGGTCATCGCCGCCGTCGCCGGTCTCGCGTTGGGCGGAGGCTGCGAGCTGGCCATGATGTGCGACTTCATTCTGGCCGCCGACAACGCGCGTTTCGCCCTGCCCGAAATCACGCTCGCAACCATTCCCGGCGCCGGCGGCACGCAGCGCCTCACGCGGGTGCTCGGCAAATCGAAGGCGATGGAGATGATTCTCACCGGCCGCAAGATGGACGCTGTCGAAGCCGAACGATGCGGACTCGTGAGCCGCATCGTTCCTGTCGATACGCTCGTCGGCGAAGCGCTGAAAACAGCCGACGATATTGCCCGATTCTCGCAACCGGTCGTGGCGATGGCGAAAGAGTGCGTCAACCGTGCTTACGAATCGAGCCTCGCCGAAGGCATCCTGTTCGAGCGGCGCATGGCCTATTCGACCTTCGCCACCCAAGACCGCAAGGAAGGCATGGCGGCCTTCGCCGAAAAACGCAAGCCGCAGTTCCGCGATTGTTGAATCGCTGAGAAACGAGAGCCACTTCTGCCGTGGCTAACCGAGCACGCCAGGCCGCGCGCATCCAGCGCCCTCCTCTGGCACCCACACTCCCTCCCCAGACTACAGGCACGTGATGAAACCCTACGTCAACCGCATTACTGAATTACTCGGCATCCAATACCCCATCATTCAAGGCGGCATGCGCTGGGTGGCGCGCGCCGAACTGGCAGCGGCCGTAGGTAACGCGGGCGGTCTTGGGTTCATCTCCGCGCATACACATGCAAGCGCCGACGCGCTCGCGCGTGAAATCGACAAAGTGCGTTCGCTCACGGACAAGCCGTTCGGTGTGAATCTGACCGTACTCGGCGCGAATGCCGGTCTCGACTATGACGCGTATGTGCGCACCATCGTTTCGCAGGGTGTCAAGGTCGTGGAAACGGCAGGTAGCAATCCCGCGAAATACATCGCCGAATTCAAGGCGCAGGGCGTCAAGGTCGTCCACAAGTGCGTCACGGTCCGCCACGCGGTGAAGGCCGAATCGCTCGGCGCAGACGCCATCAGCATCGACGGGTTCGAATGCGCGGGGCACCCCGGTGAAGACGATATCCCGGGACTGATCCTGATTCCCGCCGCCGCCGACAAGCTGAAGGTGCCGATTCTCGCCTCCGGTGGTTTCGCCGATGGGCGCGGTCTGATGGCGGCTCTGGCGCTCGGTGCGGACGGCATCAATATGGGCACACGCTTCATGCTCACGCAAGAATCGCAGGTCCACCCGGCGATCAAGCAACGTCTGCTGGAAGCGACGGAGCGCGATACGGTGGTGGTCGGCCGCTCGCTCGGCGATTCAAGCCGTGTGATCAAGAATAGCGTGAGCCTCGCCGCGCTCGAACTCGAGCGCAGCGGGCACGTGACGCATGCCGACCTCTACGCGCTGACCGGAGCCAAGCGTTGGATGGACGCATTCGGCACGGGAGAAGTCGAAGGCGGCGCGTTCCCCGCCGGGATCGTGACCGGTCTCATCCACGACCTGCCGACTTGTGCGGAACTGATCGAACGCATCGTGAAGGAGGCTGCCGCGATCGCGCAACGCCAGCTCGGCTTCGGAGCCGCTCTCGCATGAAACTCACCGGTCTTCGCGTCGTGGACCTGTCACAGTTCATGCCGGGTCCGTTCCTCGCCGCCAATCTCGCGGAACACGGGGCGCAGGTCATCAAGATCGAACCGGTCACCGGCGACCCCACACGCGGTGCACCGGGCACGGATGGCGCGTTCTTCGCCGCAATCAACCGCGGCAAGCGCAGCATCGCCCTCGACCTGAAGCATCCCGACGGACGCGAGGCGGCGCTCAAGCTGATGAACGAGGCCGACGTGGTGATCGAATCGTCACGGCCGGGAGTCGCCGCCCGCCTTGGGATCGACTACGACACGGTGAGCCGGACGAACCCGCGACTCGTTTATTGCGCGATGACCGCATTTGGACAGAATGGCCCGCTCTCTCAACTGCCCGCCCATGATCCGGTGATTCAAGCGCTCGCGGGCACGCTGCCGCGCGATAGCCGCGGGATGCCCGTTACCACGGGGCCCTCGCTCGCGGCGCTCGCCGGTTCGTTGACGGCGTTGTCCGCTGTGTTGATGGCACTCCTGCGCGCGCGGGAAACCGGGCGCGGCGACTATATCGACGTCTCGCTCTTCGATGCGGCGCTCACGGCGCAGCCGTACCTGAGTGGCCGCTTGCTCAACACGCCGGACGTTTCATCTCAGGAAACGCCAGACGACGACAGCGGGCTCGCACTGCTCAGCAGCTATGAGACCGCCGATTCGAAATGGCTCTGCCTCGGCGGCCGGGAGCGCAGTTTTGCCACTAACCTGCTTACGCCACTCGGCCGCCCGGATCTGGTCGGCGACGCCATCGGTCCGGCCGGCGACGGTCAGACGCGGGTGCGCGCATTCCTGACGCGTACCTTCCTGACCCGCACTCTCGATGAATGGCTCGACTGGTTCGAGGGCCGAAACATCAGCGTCGCGCCGGTGCTCGCGCTCGCCGAAGCGCTCGACCATCCGCATGCGCATGAGCGCGCGATGATTCAGAGCGATCCGTCCGGACGCAAACACGTTGCAAGCCCGATTCATTTCCGCATGGAGCCTGCAGCGCCGCCGCTCGCCGTTGCGCGCCTTGGCCAGCATACGGAAGACGTACTGCGCAGCATCGGATACAGCGAAGAGCGGATCGCGGAAGTCATCGCGTCGGGCGCCGTGCGTGGGCAGCACGACGACACCTATGCCGTTGCGCCAATGACTCAAACTACGCACTGACGCGAACAACATCATGCCTTTACTGCTAGAGGCGGACTCCGTCGACTTCGCATCCATCGTTCGTCCCGGAGATACCGTCGCGTGGGGTCAATCGAACGCGGAGCCCCTCCCGCTCACGAGAAAGTTGCTAGAGCAACGGCACGGCATCGGCGCGTTTCGGATTTTTCTGGGCGCTAGTCGTTTCGACACGTGCCGGCCAGAGCACGCTGACTGCATCGATTTCGTTTCGTACTGCGGCACAGGCGCCAACCGCGCTTTGGCCAAGGCTGGCGCACTCGATATTCTTCCGTGCCACTACTCGCAGTTTCCGCAGATGATGGAGTCGGGCCAGTTTCCCATCGACGTCTTGCTGCTTCAGCTGGCGCCGCCCGATTCACTGGGTCGCTACAGCCTCTCCATTGCGCATGAGTATCTGATTCCGGCACTGAAGCACGCGCGAGTCGTCGTCGCAGAGGTGAATGAGCAGGCGCCCTGGACGTACGGCGAGCGCTACCTTCGCGACGATGAGATCGACTTCATCCTGCCGACGTCGCGCGCTCTTCCCGAAAGTTCGCCCAGCGCAGCAAGCGCAACGGATCTGGCGATCGCGCGGTACACGGCAAGTTTGATCGAAGACGGCGCCACGATTCAACTCGGTCTCGGCGCGATTCCAGAGGCGATCCTTGCGTGCCTCTCCGATCGTCGAAACCTCGGCATTCATTCTGGGACGATCGGAGACAAAGTCGCCGACCTCATGCAAACCGGCGTGATCAACAATGCGCGCAAATCCATCGACATGGGCAAGACCATCGCCGGCGTGATGATGGGCGGCCGCCGCATTCACGAGTTCGCGCATCGCAACGACGCCATCGAGTTTCGTTCGACCCGCTACACGCACGACCCGCATGTGCTCGCGAGCATCGATCGCTTCGTCGCCATCAACTCGGCGGTCGAAGTCGATCTGAGCGGACAGATCAACGCCGAAATCGCGGGGGGCGTGTACGTGGGCGCGGTGGGCGGCGCGCTGGACTTCCTGCGCGGCGCGCGACGCTCTCGTGGCGGCGTTCCCGTCATCGCACTGCCCTCCACGGCTGGCAAGGGCGCCACCCGCATTGTCGCGTCGTTGACCGGGCCGGTCAGCACGCCGCGCAGCGACGCCGGGATCGTGGTGACGGAATATGGCGTTGCCGATCTGCGCGGACTGACGCTGCGGCAACGGCGCGAGCGCATGCTTGCGATTGCCCATCCGGACCATCGTGGCGCTCTCGACCAGATGGCCGGCGCCCCGCCTTCCAATCGGTCCGGAAGTGCGACGCTCGTCGCCTGATTGCCATCGGGCCCGAATCAGAAACTCGAAACCCTGCAAGGAACTGTCCCATGAAACGCGCAGCAATTGTGTCCCCCGTACGAACGCCCGTCGGCACCTTTGGCGGTAGCCTGCGCGGTGTCTCCGTCGAAGAACTCGGCGCACTCGTTGCGAACGAAACGATCCGGCGAGCGAGACTCGATCCCGCTCGCATCGACGACGTCGTGTTCGCACAATCGTACGCGAGCAGCGAAACGCCCTGCGTTGGCCGCTGGATCGCGCTGCAGGCGGGCCTGCCCGTCGAAGTGCCGGGCATGCAACTGGACCGCCGCTGCGGCGGCGGCCTGCAGGCGCTCGCCACCGCAGCGATGATGGTGCAGACTGGCGCCGCCGACGTGGTGCTGGCCGGCGGCGTGGAAAGCATGAGCAACATCGAGTACTACAGCACGGACATGCGCTGGGGCGCCCGTTCGGGCTCCGTTCAGTTTCACGACCGTCTCGCACGCGGCCGCGAGCGCTCGCAGCCCGAATCTCGCTTCGGCTATATCTCCGGCATGATCGAGACGGCGGAAAATCTCGCCACCGACTACGGCATCAGCCGCGAGGCCGCCGACGAATTCGCGTTACGCAGCCACCAGCGCGCGGCGGCGGCGTGGGAGTCGGGCCGCATGGCCGAGGAAGTCGTTGCGGTCAGCGTGCCCCAGAAGAAGGGCGAGCCGCTCCTTTTCTCCAGGGACGAAGGATTCAGGGCGGACGCCAGCATGGAAAGTCTCGGCAAGCTTCGCGCTTTGATGCCGGGCGGCACGGTGACCGCCGGCAACTCCAGCCAGCAGAATGACGCCGCGGCCGCCTGCCTCGTCGTCGCGGAAGACCGTCTCGAAGCGCTCGGACTCGAACCCATCGCCTGGCTGACCGGCTGGGCCGCCGCCGGCTGCGAGCCTTCGCGTATGGGGATCGGACCCGTGCCTGCGGTCCAGAAGCTCATGGCGCGCACGGGCCTCTCGCTCGATCAGATGGACCTCGTCGAAGTGAACGAAGCGTTCGCATGCCAGGTGCTGGCAGTCCTCAAAGGCTGGAACTGGCACGATACCGACCGGCTCAACGTGAACGGCTCCGGCATATCGCTCGGCCACCCGATTGGCGCAACGGGCGTGCGGATCATGACGACGCTCCTGCACGAACTGACGCGTCGAAAGGGGCGTTATGCGCTCGAGACCATGTGCATCGGCGGCGGCCAGGGTATCGCCGCCGTCTTCGAGCGCGTTTGACATTGGGCGGCGCAGCGCACGGCCTGGTGCCGTGCGCGTGCCCTAACCCTCAGGCCTCCACCTCGACCATCACGAAGTCGGCCCTGGTCGCGCCGCATTCGGGGCATGCCCAGTCATCCGGGATGTCTTCCCAGCGGGTGCCGGGCGCGATGCCCTCCGCCGGAAGTCCCACTGCTTCGTCGTAGTAAAACCCGCAAAAAATGCATTGCCACTTTTTCATGATCGTCTATGAGTCGTTGAGGTGGGGTTGTGTCAGGGCGCTACGTCCCAGGCGAGCGGCAGATAAAGCATGCCGTTGACCGAGCCTGAGCCGCATCGTGGCTTGTCGCCCTCGCGAATGCGGAAATCGGGAATGCGTTTGAGCCATTCCTGCAGGAACACCTTGATCTCCGTGCGCGCGAGAAACGAGCCCGGGCAGCGATGCGGTCCGTTGCCGAAAGCCGCGTGCATCACCGGCTTGCGCGTGAGGTCGACGGCAAGCGGGTTGCTGAACTTGCGGTCGTCGAGGCCGAACAGAGAGTTCGGCAACTGGATCTGGTCACCCTTTTTGAACTGGACGCCTTTGTATTCCATGTCCTGAGTGATGAGTCGCGCGGTATTCGCCACGCCAAAGCGCCGGATCAATTCGTCGACCGACGACACCATCAGTTCCGGATTCTCGATGAGCTGTCGCCGGTGCGCCGGATTCTCGGCGAGGAAACGCGCGATGAAACCCATCAACGAGGCGACGGTATCCAGACCGCCGAACAGCACGACGATAAACATCCCGAACATGCGCTCGGGGCTGATCGGCTTGCCATCGATCTGCGCGTTGACGATCAGGCTGACCAGATCGCCACCCGCCTGGGCCTTGCGCTTTTCCACCCAGGTGGCGATATAGCCGCCAAGACGGTGCTGGGATTCGATGCGTTCGTCGAGATTGCCGCGTACGGCCCACTCCGCCCATTCGAGCAGTTGCTCGCGATCGCTCAACGGAAGGTCTGCGAGACGCAGGAAAATCACGATCGGCAGGATCTTCGAAAACTCCGAGACGAACTCGCATTCGCCTCGCGGAGCGATCTTTTCGATCAACTCGATTGCGAGGCTGCGCACGTCGCTCTCGAGCGACGCGATTGCCTGCGGAAGAAAAGCGGGCGTGATCAGGTTGCGGTACGCAGTGTGCTCGGGCGGGTCGAGTTCGAGCGGCACCAGCCGCGACTCGTTGAGCGGCGGAATGTTGACGCTTTGATGCGAGAAGCGCGTATGGTCCTTCTGCATCGCCTCGATATCTTCGCCTCGCGTGGCGATCCAGTGGCCGCCATAGTAAGGGGACCATACGATGTCGGGCCCCGCGTGCAGCGACTTCCATGCCAGATGAACATCGTCTTGCGCGCCAGGCGGGTTCATATAGTCGAAATCGACCACGAGTTCCCGCGGAACATGGTCCGGTACGGTCCAGTCTTTCGTATGATTCATCTTGCGTCTCCTTTCGTTTCGTCGTCTTCGAATGGATGAATCGCCACACTCCGCGTCAATGCGCCAGCGTTCATATTATGCAACGTCGTTCAGTTTTGCTATTATACCGAGGCGAGCTTTTCTACATCAACGCCTGTATCGAACGGAGACAAGAGTGAGCGATTTCGTCAAGGACAAGGTGGTAGTGGTAACGGGTGCGGGTGCCGGCATCGGGCGCGACTTCGCGCTGCAATTCGCGGCGAACGGCGCCAAGGTCGTCGTCAACGACCTCGGTCGCAACGCCGAAACCGGCGAATTCGCCGCACAGCGCGTTGTCGCGGAAATCAAGGAGGCCGGCGGACAAGCGGTTGCCTCGATGGACAGCGTCGCCGAATGGGATTCGGCGCAGAAGATCGTGCAGGCCGCGCTGGACACGTTCGGCCGCATCGACTGTGTGGTCAACAACGCCGGCATCGTGCGCGACCGCATGTTCTTCAACATGAGCCTCGACGAGTGGAAGGCCGTGGTCGACGTCCACCTCAACGGGTCGTTTTTCGTGGCGCGTGCTGCGGCTCCGCACTTCAAGGCCCAAAACGGCGGCAGCTTCGTTCACATGACCTCCACGTCGGGTCTGATCGGCAATATCGGGCAAGCCAACTACTCGGCCGCCAAGATGGGTGTCGTCGGTCTGTCGAAGTCGATCGCGCTCGACATGGCCAAATTCAACGTGCGCTCTAACTGCATCGCGCCGTGGGCATGGACTGCGATGACTGCCTCGATTCCCTCGGAAACGCCCGAGCAAAAGGCACGCGTCGAGATTCTCAAGCGCATGGAATCGCGCAAGATTGCGCCGCTCGCCGTGTACCTTGCCTCCGACCAGGCCACCAAGGTTTCGGGGCAGATCTTCGGTGTGCGCGCCAACGAAATCTACTTCTTCAACCAGATCCGCATGATCCGCTCGCTGCATCGCGACGGCGGCTGGACGCCCGAAGCGATTGCCGAGCAGGTCATGCCGGCGTTCGAATCGAGCTTCTTCCCGAACGTGCCCTCCATGGCGCTGACGCCGTGGGATCCGGTGTAAATTCAATCGGACCATGCCCGCGCCACATCATGCGGTGGCGGCGCGGGCGCCCCGCAGTTCTCCTTACGCTTCTACCGAACCGCGCACGCTTTCGGTCTTTTCGGACAGACCGACTATGCGTCTTGCCTTGAGCAAGACCGGCAAGTCCACCATCCGTCCATCCACGGACACTGCCCTGCCTTCAGCGCGCTCGTACGCCTCGACGATTCGCCGCGCCTTGGCAATTTCATCTGCGCTCGGGCTGAACGCGGCATTGACCGCTTCAACCTGGCGTGGATGAATGCACAGCTTGCTGCCGAAACCCAGCGATCTTGCCTTCGACGAGTCCTCCGCAAGTTGCCGTTCGTCATTGATCGCCACGGTTACGCCATCCACCGGAGACTGAATTCCGGCTACACGCGAGGCCAGCACGATGCGCGAACGCGCGTGCAGCAACGCGTCCCATGAACCATCGCAATCGAGATCGAGTTCGAAGTCCACCGAGCCGAAAATGAGCCGCTCGACACCGGGCATGCGCGCCACTTCCAACGCGTTCCAGACGCCCCCGGCGGATTCGATGATCGGCCATATCGGCTTCTGCGTTGCCGTGGCGACAGCGGACAGCGCTGCCGAATTCTCCGCCTTGGGCAGCACGATGCCATCGATACCGTCGAGCACTGCAAGCGAGAGGTCATCCTCGAACCACTGAGTGCCTGCGCCGTTGATGCGCAGCAGCACGCGAACAGGCGCAGCCACAAATGTTCGCGCGGCATCGGCAACATGTGCCCGTGCTGACGCCTTATCCGCGTCAGCGACGGCGTCTTCGAGGTCCACGATCACTGCATCGGCGCCTGCCGCGAGCGCCTTGGCGAATCGCTCGGGTTTGCTCCCAGGCACAAAAAGAAACGAACGCATAAAACTCCAGTTCAGAGACCGGGCCGCGGAAGTTAAGACACGTTGGCGGACCGGATTCAACACATCAGGCGAGCACGGCCGATGCTTCCATGCGCAACGACCCATCGCTACCCGAAATCCACAACATCACCTTGCCGGGGTCCGATTCGTCCCGCTTCCCGCAGACGTAGAAAGGTGACGTGTCCACCACCGGCTTGATCGCGCGGAACGAAAACGATCGCACGCGCGCGCCCGGCAGCTCGGATCTCAGCGAGTCCATAAGTAGCGTGGCGAGCAGCGGGCCGTGCACGACGAGCCCCTCATATCCCTCTTCGCCGGTCGCGTATGGCCGATCGTAGTGAATACGATGACCATTCAAGGTGAGCGCCGAATAGCGAAACAGCAGCACGGGATCGGGAACGACCTCGCGCGCCCACTGAGCGCTCGCGGGCGCGGCCTGTGGCGCAGCCGGCTTTTCACTCCCCGCCGGATGATCGCGATAAACGATATCCTGGCGTTCGACGATCGCAACGCCGGCCACATCGCCAACCTCGTGCTTGACGTTGACGAACACCAGGTCGCCGGTGCGTCCCTGCTTGTGCGCAACGCTTTCGATGCGCGAAAGACGCGTAATCGCGCTTCCCGCCTTCAGCGGCCGCAGAAACTCGAGTTGACTGCCCGCCCACATACGCCGCGGCAAGTCGACAGGCGGCAGGAAACCTCCACGCTTTGGATGACCGTCCGACCCGACCATCGACTGACGATGAACCGGCAGAAAATAAAGCCAGTGCCACAACGGCGGCAAGTCATCGCCCGCCGCAGCAGACGGGTCGTCGCGGTCGAGCATGGCGCCGAGCGCCGCCATCGGCGTAAGAGTGACCTGGTCCCGCACTTCCTCGGTGCGTCCGGTCCATTGCTGCAAATACGTGATATCCATGACCATTGCGGTGATCACTCCAGATCGAGCGCTTCACGAATCGCAACAGCGATCGGGAGCAGTGGATCTTCTTCCGGCGTGGTCGGATTGAACAGCTTGTTGTGGCAGATTGCCACCGCGAGTCCCGTGTCCGGGTCCGCCCAGCCGATCGAATTGCCCTGCCCCGGATGACACAATGCGCGCGGCGAACGCGCCGCCGTCACCGGCGGATGATTGCCGCCGAACCAGAAGCCGCCGATCGTGATCGGAATCGGAAAGCCGAACATCACGGGGTCCGGCTCTTCGCTGTTGGCGCGGGGCGTATTCAGCGTGGCCACGCGTTCCTTCGAAAGGATCCTCACGCCGTCCAGCTCACCACCGCACGCAAGCATCGCCCAGAAACGCGCTTCACTACGCGCATTGAAGATCCCGCCCACGCCCGCCACCTCGGCGCGCCGTACGTCCGGGCGCTCGAACACATGCGGCGTCAGTGCGACCTGCTGCGGCATCGAGCGCAAGAACAGCGGCGGCAGGTATTCCGCGGGAACCGGCACCATTGCATCGGTAAGACGAGCAATGCGTGGCTCGACTTCATCAGGAATGCCAATCCAGAGATCGTGTATACCGAGCGGCTTCGCAATCTCCTCCTGAACGAAGCGGCCCAGCGAGCGCTTCTTCGGGTCGGCGCGTCGGACCAGTTCCCCAACGATCCAGCCGAAGGTCATCGAAAGATAAAGCGTCTTCGTGCCCGGCTCGGCGAGCGGCTCCAGGTTCGCGATGGCGCGCGTCATCCATTGCCAATCGCACATCAGTTCCGGCGTCACGCCGTCCGGCATCTGCGGCACGCAGGCGCGGTGAGTCAGCACATCGCGTACCGTCGTCTTGTCTTTCCCGTGCGCACCGTACTCCGGCCAATAGCGCGCGACCGGCGCGTCGTATTCGATGAGCCCGCGGTCCGCCAGAATGTGCAGCGCGGTTGCCGCGACTGCCTTCGTCACCGAATAGACGTTGAAGAGCGTATCGCCGTCAACGAGGCGGCCGGTGGCCGGATCGGCCACGCCGCTCCATGCGTCGATCACGAGTTTGCCATTGAGATAGGCCGCCACCTGTACGCCGATCTCGCCACCCTCCCGCGTCGCACGGTCGAGCGCCTTTTGAACGATCGCGTTTCGCCCGGTTAATGTTTGCACTGCCAGGTCCATATCGTGTCTCCCATTCGTGAACATGTCGCTTTGACGGGCTAGGTCTTGCCAGACTGCGCGGCAATACCGGCGAGCCCTTCGAGCGCGAGTCCGTAGCCCAGTTCGTCGGCCATGCGGCGCTTGAACGGCTGAGCAAAGACCGCGCGGGTATAGCGCAGGGTTTCGATCGGCTTCGCCGCGAGGCTGCGGGCGATCTCCCAGGCGCGATCGAGCAGCGCTTCCTGCGTCACGACTTCGCCGACCACGCCAAGCTCCCACGCGCGTTGCGCCGTCATGCGCTCGCCGGTGAGCAGAAAGTGGCGTGCGCGGTTATGGCCGACCAACATCGGCCAGACGATCTGCACACCATCCGCCGGCACGACGCCGTGAACGAAGTGCGCCTGATCCGAGATTTCAGCGTGACTGGACGCGAGCACGATATCGGAGAGCACGAGCAACTCGGCGTGAATGAGCGCCGGGCCGTTGATCGCGCCGATAACGGGAACCGGAATGTCCAGCAGTTGCATGAGCAAGTCCTGCCCCTCGCGCTGCAGGCGCGGCCAGATTTGCGCAAGCGGTTCCACCGGCAGCTCGGCGTAGTTCATGGCGTCGCAGAACGCATCGCCGGTGCCCGTCAGGATCACTACGCGATTTTCGAGGTCGCGTGCAATCTGATAGAACGCCTCGCCCAGCTGACTGTGAATACTGCCGTCGAGCGCGCCCCACTTGAGCGGGCCGCCGTTCGTGTGCAGGCGTACCAGAAGAACGCCATCGCGCCGCTCGAATTCGATGTTCGCAAAGCGCTTGCCGTAGTCCTCGAGGTGGCTCATCGCGCATCCTCGAGGATCAGGCCGGCGGCACGCCATGCCATCGCCATCATCGGGCCATTGGTGTTGCCGGAGATCATCGTGGGCGTCACGGAGAGATCCATCACGCGCAGGCCTTCAACGCCCCGCACCCGCAAGCGCGAATCGAGCACGGCAAGCGGACCGGAGCCCAACTTGCAGGTGCCGCAGGCGTGATAGCCGGACTGCCCCTCGCGCCGGTAGAGGTCGAGGATCTCGGCGTCGGTCTGAACGGCGGAACCTGGACGCGTTTCTCCTTCCAGCAGGCTGGCTAGCGGCTCGGCGGCCAGCACGTTGCGCATGAGCCGGAATGCGCTGACGGCCATCCGCTGGTCGTACGAATCGGCAAGGTAGTTCGCAACGACCTCGGGCGGCACACGGGGGTCCGCCGACTGAATCCTCACATGTCCTTCACTGCGCGGACGCAGTGGATAGCTGAAGAGCTGCATGCCAGGGAACCTCTCGAACGCATAGCCGGCCGCGCCGAAATCCATCGAGTACGGCGCCATCATTAGTTGAACGTCGGGGCGCTTCGCGTCGGGAGCAGTCTTGACGAAACCGCCCACCTGATACGAGCCGAGCGACATCACGCCACGGCGGAACAGGAAATACTGCATTGCGTTGCGCCACAAGCGCAGGCCGCTGAACTGCCGGTTCTGCGAGTCGCGCCAATGCCGCAAACGCGCCTGCACCATATACAGATAGTGCTCGCGCATGTTCAGCCCGACACCCGGGATCGCTGCCACGACCGGAATGCCAAGCGACTGCAGATGACCGGGATCGCCAATGCCCGACAACTGCAAAAGCCGCGGCGACTCGATCGCTCCGGCCGACAGAATCAGTTCGCGGCGTGCACGATAGACGATCTGCTGCCCCGCGCTTTCGCATTGCACGCCTGTTGCGCGCGTGCCGTCAAAAACGATTCGCACAGCCTGCGTCGCAGTAACGACCGTGAGATTCTTGCGCGAACGAACGGGCTTCAGAAACGCTTCGGCCGAGCTTTGCCGCCGCCCGTTGCGTATCGTGTAGATCAGATAAGCCACGCCCTCGTGATCGAGCCGGTTGATATCCTCCACGCGCCGAATGCCAAGCGACCGGCACGCCTCGAGAACAGCGTCGCCAATGCGGTTGCGCTGCGCATACAGCGAGACTTTCAGTGGGCCGCCCGATCCCCGCAGTTCGTCGGCGCCCAGCGCGTGATCTTCGATCTGCCTGAAGCACGGCGCCAGGTTTTGCCAGCTCCAGCCCTCCACGCCCAGTTCGCTCCATCCGTCGTAGTCCTCGGGATGTCCGCGCATGTACACCATGCCGTTGATGCTGCTCGAACCTCCGAGCATCTTGCCGCGCAGCCAGATTTCATTGCGGTGCCCGTTGCCGTCGTCGGGCTGCACGGGGATGAACCAGGCGTGAGCCGGATCGCCCAGCAGCTTTCCGAATCCCTTTGGCATCCGGATCAAGGGACTGCGGTCCTCGGGCCCTGCTTCAATGAGCAGCACCGTATGGCGCCCGCTTTGCGAAAGACGGTTGGCGAGTACGCAACCTGCGGCGCCCGCGCCAACCACGACATAGTCAAACTCCGTCATCAATGCGTTCTCCACCGTCGGTGCGCGCCGGGCAACTCAATATGCGAGCTGGCCAGCGGCACCTGTCTTGTCGGTCGGCCTCGTGAAAAGCCCATGAGGCCGGCTTTGTTCTGATTAGCCGAAGACGACGGGAATCGAATGCGGAACGCGCATCATGATGCCGTTGATCTGCGGAGCCTGCGCGGCCGGATCGAGACGAAGATTGGGCAGTCGGTCGAGGATCGCGTTGAGCGCGCGCGTCATCTCCACACGCGCGAGATGTTGACCAATGCACACGTGCGGTCCATACGCAAACGCGAAATGGCGGTGAGCCGGTTTGCGATAGATGTCGAACTTGTCCGGATCGGGGAAGCGGCTGGGATCGCGATTGGCGCTGCCCGCCAGCACGTCCAGAAATGCGCCCGCGGGAATCTCGACGCCACCGAGCGTGACGTCACGCGTCGCCATGCGCGACTGCATCAACACCGGACCGTCCCAGCGCAGGGCCTCTTCGATCGCCTGGGCGACCAGCGTACGATCCTGGCGCACCGCTTCGAGCTGTGCCGGATCGCGCAGCAGTGCGAGCAGCAGCACGCTGGTTGCGCGATAAGTGGTGTCGCCGCCCGCATTCACGAGTTGGCGCAGGAACGAAATGACGACCTCGTCCGGCAGCAATTCGCCATCGACTTCCGCGGTGGCCAGCGCGCTGACGAGATCGTCGCCTGGATTGCTGCGGCGCGCCTCGACGAGTTGCGCGAAATAAGCGCCCAGCTTCGTCGATGCCTCCACGCCGTGCGCCACGTCGATCGAAACCAGCGTTTGCGCGATCGCCAGCTTGTGGAAGATCTTCACGTCTTCCGGCGGCAATGCGAGCTGGCGGTAGATGATATTGAACGGATAGTGAAGCGTGAACTCGTTGACGAGATCCGCATGCCCGCGATCCACGAACTTCGACATCAGTTCGTTTACCACAGGATCGACCAATGTGTCGCCCCATGCCGCCACCGTGTGCGGCAAAAATGCTTTCTGGAAAATGCGGCGGTAGCGCGGGTGCTCTGGCGCGTCCATCGTCGAAATGCTGCGTCCGAAGCTGATGCCGATATTGCGCTCGTAAGACTTGTTCGAGAACGTCGCCGGATCACCCAGCACCTGCGATACCTCGTCGTATCCGAATACGCAGTAGTGCGCGACATCGGACATTGTCAGGTCCGCGGCACCGCCCATCAGCACACGATAGTCCCCTTCCTGAACCATGCCTTTTTCGCGCAGCTCGGCAATGCGCGGATACGGGTTGGCATCGGCTCCGTAAGCGAGCGAATCCTCGAAAAAGGGATTGAACGTCGGATCGTCGAAGTCTTCAAGTCGCAGCGCGCCAGCCATGGTTCCAGTCTCCATTAGTCGTTCGATTGCAGGTGCACGGCCTTGCCGTTTGTACCTATAGTTGAACTATGTTCGATTTTGCACGATTGTGCAAGAACGTTTTATCATTCGGTTGAAGGGGCCTCCGGCGTTTGACCGGGTTGCGCCTGTAATGAAAGGGAAACTATGTCGTCGAGGAATACCCAAGCCGCCAGCAGCCTGGCAGCCGATAACAGGGAGCCGCGCGCTTCGGCTCGCAGCACAACGCCCGAGCGCATTCTCGATACCGCCGAAAGGCTGTTCGCGATGCACGGTTACTTCGGTACGTCGATTCGCGACATCATGCAGAGCTGCGGCATGGAGCTGAGCCTCGCGCGCTACCACTTCGGCAGCAAGGACGCCCTGTTCCAGCAGGCGATAGGCCGCCGCGCAACCGTGATCAGCCAGCAGGTGATCGAATCGCTGGAAGCGGCGCTCGCGCCGCAACATGGCGAGCGCCCCGATGTGGAAGCCATCGTGACCGCGCTTTCCGCGCCGGCCTTCGCGCATCTGAAAAGCGGCGACCCGGGGTGGCAAAACTACCTGCGCCTGCTGACCCAGATCGGCTGCCTGCTGGAGCGCCCCGACCTCACGGCGCCGTTCTACGACCAATACGCGCCGGCCGCGGCGCGCTACCGCGACGCCTTCGCGAAGGCACTGCCCGGCACGACGCGGGAAACCGTCGAACTCGTGCAGCATTTCGTCGAGTCCGTGTTTCACCTGGTGCTCAACGAGCTGTACGCGAAAGAAGCCCGATCCGGAACGCGCGCACTGACGTCACCACATATCGAGCGCATGCGCACCTATTTGATCCGCTTTGCGGTTGGCGGCATCGAGGCGATGGTCAACGCCGCGCGGGACCAACGGGGTGCGTGAGCGGGGTTGATGAGCATTGACAGCCGCGGCGACCGTCGTTCACAATTTAGAACATTATTCAAAATAACTGAGGCCGCAGCGAGCGCGGCCGTGCGAGACGGAGTTCGCCTTATGACAGCTGTAGACGCAGAAAACACCGCGCTGATCGTTGGAGCGGGTCACGCTGCGGGAGAATGCGCGACCGCGATCCGCGAACAGGGTTGGACGGGACGCATCGTGATGGTGGGAGAAGAACCGCATTTGCCGTACCAGCGGCCACCGCTTTCGAAGGCATTCCTGTCGGGCGAATCGACCGCCGAGCAGCTCTACCTGAAACCGCTTTCGACTTACGACAAGGCACGCGTCGAGTTCATTCCGAATACGCGCGCGGAGCGCATCGACCGTGACGCGAAACGGGTCACACTCTCCAATGGCAGCGAGATCAGCTACGCGAAGCTCGTTCTGGCCACCGGCGGCCGCGCGCGGCGACTCGCGTTGCCGGGTATCGAAGCCATCGAGAAGCTGCAGAACTTTCACTACCTTCGCACGCTCGATCACGTCGCGCGCATTCGTAACCAGTTTCATGCGGGCTCGCGCCTCGTGATCATCGGCGGCGGATATGTGGGCCTCGAAGTGGCTGCCGTGGCCGTGAAGCGCGGCTTGCACGTCACCGTGCTCGAGGCATTGCCGCGTGTGCTCGCGCGCGTCACGGCGCCCGAGCTTTCCGCGTTCTACGAGAAAGTGCACCGCGAGGCCGGGGTCGACATCCGCACGAAAGCGATCGTGAGCGGATTCGAACTCGACGCGTCCCGCGACGCCGTCGCCGCAATCTGCTGCGCGGACGGCACGCGTGTCGCGGCGGATCTCGTCATCGTCGGCGTGGGACTGGAGCCCGCCACCGAACTCGCGCAGGCCGCGGGTCTCGCCGTCGACAACGGCATTGTGGTGGACGAGCATACGCGCACCTCCGATCCGAATATTTTCGCGGTCGGCGATTGCACCAATCATCCCAATCCCGCGCTCGGCCGGCGGCTGCGCCTGGAGTCGGTGCCGAACGCACTCGAGCAGGCCCGCACCGCCGCGGCGTCGCTGTGCGGCAAGGAGCGCGTCTATAACAGCGTGCCGTGGTTCTGGTCCGATCAATACGATCTGAAGCTCAAGATGGTCGGGCTGTCCCAGGACTACGACGAACTCGTCTTGCGCGGCAGTCCCGAGAGCCGCTCGTTTTCGGCGTTTTATCTCAAGGACGGCGTGATGCTCGCAGCCGACACGGTGAGCCGCGCGCCCGATTTCATGCTGGCAAAGCGGTTCGTTGCCGAGAAAATTCCGGTTCGTGCGGCCGATCTCGCCGACGAGTCGATCCCGTTGAAAAGTCTGCTTCCCCAGTCCAACTAAATTTTCCGAGGTCCAGAAGCCATGCCGCTCATTCGATTCATCCAGCCGGACGGCAGCGAAGCCAGTGTAAGCGCCAACGTTGGCGACTCGGTCATGCAAACTGCCGTGAACAACCAGGTCCCGGGCATTCTCGGAGATTGTGGCGGCAGCTGCAGTTGCGCGACCTGTCACGCCTACGTCGACGAAGCCTGGCGCGGCCACATGCCAGCGGCCGAGTCCTACGAAGTCGACATGCTCACCTGCGCGATGGACGTGCGCGAAAACAGCCGTCTGACGTGCCAGATCTTCATGACACCGGAACTGGACGGCCTGGTGGTGCGTCTGCCCGGCTCGGCGGCTTGAGCGTCATGACCACGACTGCCCCACGCACGACGCTAATCACCGGCGCGGCTTCCGGCATGGGCGCCGCCCTCGCCCGGCATTTGTCCGCACTCGGCGAACGGGTGATTGGCGTCGATCTGAACAACGCCGAAGTGTGTTCGGACCTCTCCGACCCGGCGGAACGTGCAGCGCTCGTCGCGCGCGTGCAGGAGATTGCGCCATCGATCGACGCGGTGGTCGCGTGCGCCGGCGTATCTCCCCCCGTCGCCGGCGATACGCTCGTGTCGGTCAACTACTTCGGCGTTGCGGACCTGCTGCCGCGCCTGTTGCCGCTCCTGCAGCGTGGAAAGCAGCCCCGCGTTGTGGTGATCTCTTCACTGGCCTCGCTTCATCCCGTCGATACGCGGCTCGTCGAGTTATGCCTCCACGGCGACGAAACCGCCGCGCGGGAACAGGCCGCGAAAATCGGCGCGCAATGCTATGCGTCGTCCAAACGCGCGCTGACTCAATGGATACGGCGCACGGCCGTGCTGCCTGGCTGGGCCGACCAAGGGGTGCTGCTGAACGGCATCGCGCCGGGCATTGTGAAAACGCCGATGGTCGCGCCGCTGCTGGAAACCGCCGAGGGCCGCGAGGCGCTTGCAGCGGGTGTACCCACCGCCGTGCGGGACTATGCGAGCGCGGAGCAGATCGTTCCGCTCCTTGCGTTCCTCGCCGGTCCGGCCAACGCCTACATGGTGGGCCAGGTACCCTTCGCGGACGGTGGCGCGGACGTGCTCCTGCGCGGGGAAGCGGCGCTTTGATGCACACGCCCACGCGCTAGCGCCAAAAGCGCAACCGCGCTTACGGCGCCTTCGTCAACGCGTCGATGGCGTGTTGTTCGCTCTTGCTCCAGAACGCCGCCCACGTCGGAAAGCCCTGAGGAAGACGCGGCTGGTACCGATCACCCTCATATTTGCCAGGCCAGTTCTGGAAGCGCGGCGCGCCGGGACGTGCGAGCCAGTCCGTCGAATACCAGTGCTGCTCTTCGCGCCGCTCGAAATACCACTGCCCGTCGCGCCGCACATAGTGATCGAAGTAACAGATCGCCATCACCACCCACGAGCCGTTGTCCTCGTGCTCCGCGCGGCAATATACGCTACCCGTCGCATGGTCGGCGTCGATGAAATCGACTGCGTGGCCGCAAATCTGGTGGATACTGCGATAAAACCCGCGCAGGATGTGTTCGGACCCGTAGAACGTTTTCAGCGCAGCGCGCCCCACGCCCCAGCGGCCGCAATCGACGTCCTCGGCGAACAGTTGCACGAGGCTGTCCAGATCGCGCGAATCGACCGCGAGCGCGTATCGCACCGGCAACTGCTGAATGGCGAGCTGCGCCTCGATGCGTTCGACACGCGCAAGAAGGCTGAGGTCCGTCGTCATGCCGCCCCCTTGGCCGCGATGGCCGCGTTGGCCGAGCGTGCGCGGATTTCATCGGCATAGTACGGCTGGTGCGAAAGCAGTCCACCGTCAACGTTGAATACCTGGCCCGTGACGAACGCGGCTTCGTCCGAAGCGAGATACACGACCGCGTGCGCAATGTCTTCGGGCTGCCCAAGGCGAGGCGTGAGATGGTGGCTCAGCATCATTTCCCCGAGTTCGCCCACGTAGTAAGCCTCAGTCACCGGCGTGACGATCAGCCCGGGAGCAATCGCGTTGCACCGTATGCCCTCCTTGCCGTGCTGCGCGGCTAGGTAGCGCGTCAAATTCTCGATGCCTGCCTTGCAGACGCCATAGGCGCTGTACCCCAGCGCACCTGCCTGAGCCGAGCCCGAAGAGGTATTGATGATCGAACCGCCGCCGCGCGAGCGCATGAGCGGCAGCGCGCGCCGCGAAGCCAGCATCGTGCCGCGAAGATTGATGCGCATCGTGTCGTCCCACACCGCGACGTCGACCGCCTCGACCGCCGCATCGACCGTACTGGAAAGCGACGTGGCGGCGGCGTTGTTGTGCAGGATATCGAGGCCGCCCCACGTCTCGAGCGTGAGATCGAACAACGCCGCGATCGAGCTTTCGTCGCCGATATCGACACGCGCCGCAACCGCCTGGCCGCCCGACTCCTTGATACGGCGAACCTGTTCCTGCGCGCCTTCGAGATTCAGATCCGCCACCACCAGCAACGCGCCTTCCTGCGCGAGCCTCGCGGCACAGGCGGCGCCGATACCCGATGCCGCCCCGGTCACAATCGCAATCTTGTCTTTCACGCGTTGCACGATCTGCTCCTCCGGGCTCACACCGTTACCGGTGTGCGGTTACTTGCCGCAACGCGGTCGAGATGAAAGTCGATATCGCCGAACATCTTTTCCATCATCGCCATCTTGCGGAAGTAATGGCCGATCGGATATTCCTCGGTCAGCCCCATGCCGCCGTGCAACTGGATACCCTGCGCGCAAACGAAGCGATTGGCACGCGCGGCAACGGCCTTGGCCGCCGAGATGGCCCGGCTGCGTTCGGCCGCCGGACGGTCCAGGTGCGCGATCCCGCAGTACAACATCGAGCGCGCTTCCTGCGTGGCGACGAACATCTCCGCCATGCGGTGCTGCAATGCCTGGAACTTGCCGATGGGCTGGCCGAACTGCGATCGCCCCTTGATGTACTCCGAAGTGATGGCCATCACCGCCTCCATCATGCCGAGGCTCTCGGCCACGCTCGCCAGGGCGGCGAGTTCCGTTGCCTGCGTGAGCACCTCCAGCGCGCGCTCCGGTCCGACGATCAGCGCATCGTCGCCGACCTCGACGTCGTGCAAGTCGAGATCCGCCGCGCGGGAGCCGTCGAGCAGGCGATACGACCGGCACGTGACGCCCGCAGCACGACGGTCGACAAGAAACACGGCCACGCCTTGCGATGCGGTTTCCACTCGCGCGGTCACGAGCAGTTGGTCTGCCGACTCACCGGCCACCACCAGCGTCTTCGCACCGCTGATCAGGTAACCCGAGGAGGTTTTACGAGCATGGCTTCGCCCATGGCAACCCACCTTGTAGCGGCTGCCAGCTTCACTATCCGCGAGCGAAAGCAGCAGCTTGCCTTCGATGACGGCGGGCAGCAGCGTTTCGCGCTGTGACTGCGCGTCGCCCCGCTCGATGATCGTGGCGCACAGCAGTGCCGTTTGCACGACCGGCTCGAGCGCCATGCCGCGGCCGAGCGCCTCCATCAGGATCGCCATTTCGACAAACGAACAACCCAGGCCGCCAACATCTTCCGGCATGGTCAGCCCAAGCCAGCCAAGCTCCGCGTATGCGCGCCAATGCTCGCGGCTGAAGCCCTCCTGCTGCGCCGCGATGTGCGTGCGCGCCTCGAATCCGTACTCCTGATGGACGTAGCGCTCGGCGCCATCCTTCAGCATCAATTGTTCTTCGGAGAAGTTGAAGTCCATGGCTACAGTCCGAATGCGAGTTTCGCAATGATGTTCTTCTGCACTTCGCGCGCACCGCCGTAAATGGTGGATGCGCGCGCGATGAGATAGCCCGACGTGCGGCCGCCCACGTAATCTGGCCAGTTTTCGTCGACCGCGGGATCGGCGTGCGCGACGCTGTGGTCGTCGAAGCGCATCACGCGAGGACCCAGCGCGTCCATCTGGAGTTGCGTCACGCGCTGCTGCATTTCCGACCCGCTGATCTTCAGCGCGGACACCACGGCGTCGAGGTTGCGCTCGCTCTTCTCTTCGGCGAGGATGCGCAGCACCGACCACTCGAGCGCCATGAGATCCGTTTCGATCTCCGCAACCTTGCGCGCGAACCCGGGCGTATCGATCAGCCGCACGCCGTCGACCATCTCCTGAGCAGCGATGTCCTTCGCGCGTTGCAACTCACGTTTGTTGAAGTACAGGAACGCGCTCGTCGTGCGCTCCTTCTCGAGCAGGTACTTCGCATAGGTCCAACCCATGCCCGCCTCACCCACGAGATGCGCCTTCGGCACACGGACGTTCTCGAGGAACACCTCGTTCAGTCCCCTGCCGCCTTCGATCGACACGATCGGACGCACGGTAATGCCCGGCGTGTCCATCTTGACGAGCAGGAACGAGATGCCACGCTGCGGCTTGACCGTCGTATCGGTCTTGACGAGAAAGAATCCCCAGTCGGCAATCGTGGCGTCGCTCGTCCAGATCTTCTGGCCGTTGATGACGTACTCGTCGCCATCGAGTACCGCCGTGGTTCTCAGTCCGGCGAGGTCGGAGCCCGCGTTCGGTTCCGAGAATCCCTGGCACCAAAATTCATCGCCACGCAGGAGCGGCTTCAGGAAGCGCTCCTTTTGCCAGGCCGAGCCGAACGCGATGATGACGGGCGCGACCATATGCGTGGACTGCCAGCTGTAGTCCATGGCATCGGCGTTGTACAGCTCTTCCATGAAGATATGCTTGCGAAACCCGCTCCAGTCGGTGCCGCCATGCTCGACCGGCAAATGGGGCGCGCCCCAGCCACGCTCGTACAGAATGCCCTGCCACTTGCGAATATCATCGCGCGCAGGCGGATGCACGCCCACGCGCCACCGGCGTGAAATATCGGCGGGTGCATGCTCCTTGAAGAACTGCATCACTTCCTGGCGAAACGCTTCGTCTTCCTTGCTATAAGCAAAATTCATGTTTCCCGACTCCTGAATCCTTTACGCACCCGTATATCAGACCGGCCGGGCTCGCCCTGCTCGTGGAGGAGCCCCTTTAGCGGCCACGGAAGGCAGGCGCTCGTTTTTCTCTCGCGGCCAGCCGGCCCTCCGCTGCGTCTTCCGAATTTACCGCGAGCGCTACCGCGTTCAGCTCCTGGGCCAGAAACTCTTCCATGCTTGCGGCGTTCAACCGGAACAATTGCTTCGTCAGGCCAAGCGAAAAGGTCGGGCCGGCCGCCAGTTCGCCGGCCAGCTTCGCGGCTGCCGCGTCGAGTTCGCCGTCCTCGACGAAGTGGCTGGCAAGGCCCATATCGAGCGCTTCCTGGCCTGTCAGCCGGCGATTCAGATACATGATTTCCTTGGCGCGAAACTCGCCGCAATGACGCGCAAGCAGATGCACCATGCCGCCTTCGGGCAGCGTGGCGCGCATCAGGAACGCGGGAATGAACTGCGCCGTGTCGGAAACGACCAGCTGGTCCGCGCAGAGCGCGAAGCTCCACGCGATACCCACCGCAACGCCCCGCACAGCCGCGACCATCGGCTTGTTCAGGTTGTACAGCCTGAGCGCGATCTTCTGATAGACGGCCATCGAAGCACGAGCATGGGCAACGCTCATCTGCGGCGGCGCGGCGCCGCTGCCTTTGATATCGGCGCCCGCGCAGAAAGCGCGGCCTGCGCCGGTGAGAATGACCGCGCGAATCTCCGGGTCCTGCTCGATGCGATCGAGGTGGCCGAGAATCAGTTGCAGCATTTCCGGCGTCAGCGCATTGAGCTTCTCGGGGCGGTTCAGGCACAGCGTCGCAACCGCGCCGTTCAATGTGAGTTCAACGTCCATGATGTTCGGATCTTCGTTCGAGTTCGGTTCGTCAACTGCCACGAGCGTGCAGGCGGATCATCCCGTCGCCGAATGGCTCGTCGCGGCGCTTGAGCGCTTCCTTCAGCCCAACCGCTTCCATATCTGCCTTGAACTGCGCGCGGCGCGGTCCCTGGCTCTGGTGAGCCCGCGAGTCGTTCTCCACGGCGAGCCGCTGAAGCGTGCGCGAACCGGCCAGTTCCAAGCCGATGTTGACGATGCGCTTGTTGGCCGCCAGCAGATCGGCGTCGACGAAAGACAGACGGCGCGCCAGTTCGCCCACCTCCGCCTCGAGTTGCTCCGCCGGCACCGCGTCCATGACGAGGCCGATTTTCGCCGCGTCTCTTCCTGACAGCGAATCTCCGGAAAGCAGCAGACGTTTCGCCCACTGAGGGCCGACGTGATAGAACCACATGTGCGCAGGGGGCGAACCGTTGGCGCGCGTGGCGGGAAAACCGATTCTCGCGTTGTCGGCGGCGATCACCATGTCGCATGCAAGCGCGAGATCCGTTCCGCCTGCAAGACAGTTGCCGTGAACCTGCGCGATGATCGGCTTGTGGATCTCGGCCATCAGATTGACCGTCTCTGCCTGCCGCTCCATCGACCAGCAGTCGTCGTCGAAACTGCGGATCGTGCCACGATACTCACCCGGATCGATGGCTTCCGCCGCCCGGTCCGTATACGTCGTCACGAGGTCGTATCCCGCGCAGAAGTCACGGCCCGCCCCCGAAAGCACGATCACGTTGACCGACTTCAAATCGTCGGCTTCGAGCAGCGCCGCCTTGAGTTCATGCAACAGCGGATTGTTGATGGCATTGCGCTTGTCCGGGCGATTCAGCGTGATGCGTGCAACGCGCTCCGCGACTTCGAACTGTACGCACTCCGTACTTTTTAGCCATTTTGCCATGATCGGTTCTCTCTGAATGAAGCGATTGCCGGTTCAACTACGCAAACTGCTTGCGCAGAATCACCTTGCTGATCTTGCCTGTCGGCAACCTCGGTAGCTCGTCGACGAACGCAATGGCTTTCGGGCACTTGTAGCTCGCGATCAGGTCGCGACAAAATTCGATCAGCTCGGCTTCGCTGGCTTGTTCGCCCCGACGCAAAACGACGATCGCCTTGACACATTCGCCCCACTTCTCATGCGGAACCCCGATCACGGCCACGTCGACGACGGCGGGATGCTGCACCAGTGCGTCCTCGACTTCACGGCTGTAAATGTTCTCCCCGCCCGAAATGATCATGTCCTTCTTGCGGTCGACGAGGAAGATGTAGCCGTCCTTGTCCTGATAGCCCATGTCGCCGGATCGATACCAGCCGTCTCGCAGCGCTTCCACCGTCGCGACGCTGTTATTCCAGTAGCCGCTCAATTGCGTCTGCGAGCGCAGCCATACCTCGCCCGTCCGGCCTTGCGGCAAGTCGTTGCCGTGGTCGTCGACGATGCGTAGTTCGATGCCGGGACACGGGCGCCCGACCGATGCGAGGCGCCGAACCTGTTCCGGCGAGCCGTGCGGCTTGACCTCGTGAGAAGGCAACCAGCATGCGTTGCTCTCGGTCATGCCGTATTGGACCGAAAACACGGGGCCGAGCACCCGAATGCCACGCGAAAGCAGCGGCGCAGGCACGGGTGCCGCCGCGGTGACGATGTTCTCGATGCTCGATACGTCGTAGCTCGACAGTTCCGGCACGTCGAGCACCGCCTGAAGCATGGCGGCCACCATGAACGTGAAGGTGATACGCTCCTCGGCGATCGTTTCCAGCATCTGCTTCGGCTCGAAGCCGCGATGCACGACCGTCGTGCCGCCCATCCAGGCCACAGAATTGACGAAGCCAATGCCGCCGACATGGAACGCCGGCGTGGTTTGCAGCACGCGCGTGTTGCCGGAAAACTCCGTGACGAGCGCGCAACTTTCCGCGGTGACGCACATGGCGTGGTGCGTGCGAACGACGCCCTTGGGACGCCCCGTGGTGCCGCTGGTGTACATCAGGTAAGCGTAGTCTTCCGGGTTCGATCGGATCGGCGGCCCTTCCAGCGGGCCCTCGTCCATCACCGCTTCGAATGAAACGGCCCACTGCGGCGTGTCGCCGATGCAGATGTACTGCTCGATTTCCGGCAATTGCGAACGCAGCTCATCCACGACATCCGCGTACTGCGCCTCGAAGACAAGCGCCTTGGGGGCCGCATCCTTGAGGATATAAAGAATCTCCGCTGGCGCCAGCCGGAAGTTGACGGTTGCCAGAATGAAGCCTGCCCACTCGCATGCGCGGTAACTCTCGTAGTACTCCGCACAATTCATCGCGAGGATCGCAACCCGATCCTGACGCCGCAGGCCGCGCTCATAGAGCGCCCCAGAGAAGCGGCGCGCGCGCTCGGCCAGCTGAGCGTGCGTCAAACGGCGCTCAGCGTACACGAGCGCCGTGTGGTCGGCATGCAAGCGAGCGTTTCGCTCAATCATCTCGCCAAGGGTTCTCATTTCAGTCCCGTCGTTGTTTGTCACTTCGTTCTTTTAGCCTGCGAGCGCCTGCGGATCGGCCAGCACGGTCCCGATGAATGCGGCGAAGCGCGCCGCATCGGCTCCGTTGATCACGCGATGGTCGTAGCTCAGCGAGAGGGGTAACATCTTGCGCCAGCTAATACCGCCACCGCCGTCTTCCGCGGGTGCGGCCGCCAGCCGTGTTTTGGTCACGCCGAGAATCGCCACCTCCGGCGCATTGACGATAGGCGTGAAGCCGGTGCCCCCAAAGCCGCCGAGCGAGCTGATCGAAAAGCAACCGCCAGACATCTCCGCCATCGAAAGGCCCTTTTCGCGCGCCTTCAGGGAAATCGCCGCGAGTTCGGTTGCGAGTTCCTCGACGCTCTTCTTGTCGCAATCACGCAGCACCGGCACGAGCAGTCCAAAGCGGGTGTCGACCGCGACCCCAATGTGGAAATACTTCTTGAGGACGATGTTCTTGCCATCCCCGTCGAGCGAAGCGTTGAATTGCGGAAACTCCTGCAAAGCGCGCACCACCGCCTTGATGAGAAACACGAGCGGTGTGAGCTTCACTGCCGCATTCGCCTCGTTGCGCGCCTTGCGCCAGGTTTCGAGCGATGTGATATCCGCGTCGTCGTGGTGCGTCACATGCGGAATCGTGAGCCAGTTGCGCGACAGGAAGGCGCCTGTGAGTTTCTGGATGCGCGAGACCGGCTTGATCTCCACCTCGCCGAATTCGGCGAAGTCGACCTGCGGCCAGGGCGGCAAATTGGCACACAATGCAGGCGTTACGGGTTCGCCGGGTCCGGCATTCGCATTGGCCTGCGACCGGTTAGCAACGGATTCGACACTCATCGCGGATGCCTCTTCAAACGACCTTTGGGTACTTGACGGCGTGAAGCCGATCAGACGATTTCCGCCAGCAGCGTGCCGACGGGATACACCTCGCCAACCTGTGCGACGATGCGCAGCTTGCCCGACGCCGGCGACTCGACTTCCTGAATCGACTTGTCGCTCTCCAGCGCGTAGAGAATCTGGCCTTCGTTGACGGTCGCGCCGTCTTCGGCCAGCCATTCGGCCAGCGTGCCTTCGTTCATCGAAAAGCCCAGTTTGGGAAGCAGAACTTGTGTGGTCATGACATTGCTCTATTGATGATGAAAATCCTTGGGGTGCGCCGCTCTTATTTCAACGTGGCGCGAACCGCCGCTTCGATATCGGCCACGCCCGGAACGAAGGCGTCCTCAAGCGGCTTGGAGAACGGCACAGGGCAGAATTGCGCGCCCACGCGCTGCACCGGCGCCTTGAGTTCGCGGAAAAGGGCTTCGTAAATGCGCGAAGCGATTTCCGCGCCCACGCCGAACGGCCTGACCGCCTCGTGTACGACGACGGCACGTCCCGTTTTGGCAACCGAAGTCAATATCGTTTCGGTATCCAACGGAGAGACAGTGCGCAAATCGATCACTTCACACGCGATGCCATCTTTCGCGAGCGCCTCCGCGGCAACCATGACCTCTTGCATGCGGCGGCTGTAGCTGATCACCGTCACGTCGGTGCCTGCGCGCACCACGTTTGCCTTGCCAAGCGCAATCGCCACGCCGCGCTCCGGCGCATTGCCCGGATTCCAGTAGGACGGCATGTTCTCGATGAACAGGCACGGGTCGTCGTCGCGGATGCAGGACAGCATCAGGCCATAGGCATCGGCCGGGTTGGAAGGCGCGACGACCTTGATGCCCGCAACGTGCGCGAACCATGCCTCCAGGTAATCGGCATGCTGTCCACCCGTGCCGAACCCCGCGCCCGTCATGGTGCGAATGACGAGCGGCACGTTGGTCTGTCCGCCCGACATGAAGCGCAACTTCGCGGCGTGATTGACGATCATGTCCATCGCGACCGTCGTGAAGTTCATCAGCATGATTTCCGCAACGGGACGCATGCCGACCATCGACGCGCCGATTGCGGCGCCGATGATGGCCTGCTCCGAGATCGGCGTCGAACGCACGCGCGACGTGCCGTATTTCGAAGACAGTCCCTTCGTTACGCCGACAATGCCGCCCTCCTGGCCATCGGCCACGTCTTCACCCAGCACGATCACATTGGCGTCGGCCGCCATTGCGTCGTCGAGCGCGTAGTTGACGGCCTGGATAGTGTTGATGTTCGTGGGTGCCTGGCTCATGCGATCACCTCGTCCTTGAAGATGTCACGGCGAAGCTCCGCAACGTCGGGATATTCGCTCGACAACGTGAATTCGACAGCAGCATCGATCTGCGTCTCGTGATCGGATTCCATCGCGGCCAGTTGCTCTTCGGTTGCGTGCTTCGCTTCGATGAGCCACTGCCGGAAGAGCGGCACGGGATCCCTGGCCACCCAGGCGGCCTTTTCGTGCTTGTCCATGTACGCGTCCGGGTCGCCGAACACGTGCCCCTGAAAGCGGAAGGTATTCGCTTCGATGAGCGTCGGGCCGCCGCCGTTGCGAGCGCGTTCGACCGCCTCGTGTGCCGCCCTGTGCATCGCGATCGGATCGTTGCCGTTGACCGTGACGCCGGGCATCTGATACGCGACGGCACGCTGCGCGATATTCGCCACAGACGTGCCGTAAGCGTATTTCGTGTGCTCGGCGTAGCCGTTGTTCTGGCACACGAAGATCACCGGCAACTTCCAGACGGAAGCCATATTCAGCGACTCATGGAAAGCACCGATATTCGACGCGCCGTCGCCGAAATAAGCCACGGCCACCCGCGGCTCGCCACGAATCTGCGCGGCCAGCGCGAGGCCGTTTGCAATGGGCATGGAACTGCCCACGATGCCCGTCGTCACCATGACGCCGGATGCGGGATGGGTAACGTGCATCGGGCCGCCCTTGCCCTTGCAGGTGCCGGTCACGCGGCCGCCCAGTTCGGCCCACAATTCCTTGAGCGGCACACCCTTGGCGATCATGTCGTGAACGCCACGGTAGATCGTGCAGATGTAGTCGTCGTCGGTGAGGCACACCGACATCGCGGAGGGAATCACCTCCTGGCCGCGCGGCGAGTAGTACGGCATGACCAGCTTGCCGGACTTGATGACGGCACGAAAGCGCTCATCGTTCTGCTTGATGAGTGCCATGCGCCGGTAAATGTCGACCAGGACTTCACTGCTGGGCGGCTGATAGGCGTTCATTCGTATCTCTCCTGTCTCACCAGATTTTTGGCGCGCCGCTTGCATGGAGCGCCGCGATATAACCAAATACGAACGACGCGCCGATACTGCTGCCGGCGCCCGGATAGCAGCGGCCGACAACGGATGCCGTGCAGTTGCCGGTGGCGTACAGGCCGGGAATCTGCGTGCCGTCATCCCTGAGCACGCGAGCGTATTCGTCGGTCACGAGGCCGCCCGCCGTACCTACGTCGCCGGGGTACATGCGCACGGCGTAGAAGGGGCCCTCTTCGATCGGCCCGAGGTTCGGGTTCGGCTTGATGGTCGGGTCGCCATGACAGCGATCGAATGCGCGCGAACCACGCCCGTAGTCTTCGTCGACGCCCGTTTCGCAGAAGCCGTTGAAGCGCTCGATCGTTTTGAGCAGACCAGCGCGGTCGATATGGCATTTCGCGGCCAGTTCTTCGAGCGTATCGGCCTTGATCATGTAGCCGCTGTCGAGCCACTTCTCAGGAATCTGCCCCGGCATGGCGGTGCCCCACGGGTAATACTTGCGCTGCCGGCTGTCCATGACGACCCACGCGGGCACGGCCTTGCCGGTCTCCTTGTGGCGCTGGTACATGCGCTGGCCGATTTCCATGTAGGCGCCCGCTTCGTCGCAGAAGCGTTCGCCATCCTGATCAACCATGATGGAAAACGGCAGCGAGAGGTCGAGGTGATGCATGAACGGCAGCGGTGAACCGTCCGGCGCGCGCGCGCCCTCGGGCAGTTCTTCGTTGGGGCCGAGCGACGTCACGACCCACCACGCCTCCTCCATGCAGTCCACGGCGCCGCCGAGCGCGATGGCGGCTTGCAGGATTTCGCCGGTATCGCCCGGATTCGCGTTCGTCCAAGCCGCCGATGAAGGCTGCGGCTGGTATTTGCGGCGCATTTCCGCGTTGTGCGAAAAGCCGCCGGTGTTGAGCAGCACGCCTTCGCGAGCCTGGATGCGCATTTCGCGGCCGCTGCGGACCGCAACGATGCCGGTCACGCGCCCGTCCTCGACAATGAGTTCGCGCACTGGCGTGTCGGTCCAGATCGGCACGTTCGCACGCAACGCCATCTGCAGCATGCGCCCCTGAATCGCCGCGCCGTTGGCAACCAGCTCTTTGCCCGTGATCTTCTGATACAGCATGCGGCCGCCAAGCTGCATCGCCTTGCGCTTGCCGCCCCACGTGCGCTTCATCAGAAAGAGTTGCGGATATTCGTCCGAATTGGCCGGCATCGAAGGGCCCTTGTAGCGCGACAGACGCGGCGCCCATTCGCCCAGCTCCTTCACGTCGAACAGCTTTGCCAGCAGCGAACGGCCACGCGGCTCGCCACCGGGCAGCGTGTCGTAGTAGTCGGACCAGCCGTCCGCGTACACGAACTGCATACCCTGCTGTTCGAGGAACTCGGCCATCTTCGGTCCGGTGCGCAGATACGCCTCGCGCCGCGCCTCCGATGTGCCCGGGCCTTGATAGGTCACCGCCGCGTCGAAGTACTGACGCGCGCGCTCATACGAGTCGCTCACGCCGTGACGCTTCATCACATGATTGTTCGGCAGCCACCAGACCCCGCCCGAATAACCGGTCGAGCCGCCGACCTTCGGCAGCTTCTCGATGATGAGCGCATCCTTGCCCACCGACTTGCAGGCAAGCGCAGCGCACATCGAACCGCCACCGCTGCCGACCACCACGAAATCGTAGCTAGCGTCCCAGGTCCCCGACATCACTCCTCCTGCGCGATGAATTCGCGCAGCGCGCGATGGAAGTTCGACACCGACGTTTCCTGCAGCGGATTCGTGCGCGAACCCTTGAACCCGCGCGACTTCATGCCCTGCTGCACGTTGGTCATGTTCTGGAAGTCCTGCCACAGGATCAGGCCGAAGTTTTCCTGCGCGTTCTCTTTCCAGTCGTCCACGCCGTAATAGAACTCACGCTTCAACGGCGGCTCCGCACCCGGCGCGAAGCGCTGAAGCGACCAGATGTCGTAGATGCACGAATCGGGGTTGTCGCCGTCCGGCCGCGCACGATAGAACAGCGCGCCATCGGGGTACGGCAGAAACACGAGATTCGGAAACACGTGCCAGTCCGCACCCGCGCGACCGAGCTGCTCGAACGTAATCTCGGGCCAGCCCGCACCTTCTGCGATGGCCGCTTCGCGCTGGAACTCCATCGCCTTCCCCAAGACTTCGAACTGGTTGCCCGACGGCGACATTTCGTGCATCAAACGCTTCGCGGCTTCATAGTCGCGAGCCGTGTTGATCGCCTTGAGCGTTTCTTCCATGACGCGGAAGAAGTTCACGAGACCCTGGCGCACGTCTTCAGGCATGGGCTTGCCAGTGCGCGGCGACGGCGCGCCGATCATGCGCGTGGCCGTCGAGTACCCGAACATGCCGTGGCGGCCGTAGGCGAAGCTGCGCGTTACGTCGTCGCCGGCAACGTCGAGCAACTGCGGATGCGTTGCGGCAACGTGATAGCCTTCGTTGAACGCTTCGAGTGCGACCTTCCAGTTGCACGGCAGGCGAATCGACTTGTACCAGCGGTAGCGCATCTTCTCGAACTCAAAGCAGTTCGTGATCTCCGGCACCGGATCGAGGAATCTTGCGAGCGGTTCGGCGTTCGGATCCATGTTGATGAAAACGAAACCGCCCCACGTGTCCACCAGAACGTCGGTGAGACGCAGATCGCCATCGGCCATTTCCGGGCAGCCTTCCCAGTCTTGCCGGTCGAGCACGCGCGCCACGCTGCCGTCCAGATTCCACTGCCAGCCGTGATAGGCGCAGTGAAACTTCGCGGCCTTGCCGCAACCGTTGGTCAAGCGGCGCCCGCGATGCTGGCAGACGTTGAAAAAGGCCTTGATTTCTTCAGCCGACTTGCGCACGACGATGATCGACTCGCCCGCCACATCGAAAGTCACGTAGTCGCCGACGTTGGGAATCTCCTCCAGGCGGCAGGCAACCTGCCAGACGCGCGGCCACAGGCGCTCGTTCTCCCGCTCGAGAAACTGCTTCGACAGGTAACTGTCCTTCGGGACGAAATCGAGTCTGACCGTGTGCGCACCCGAATCGGGACCTCTGTTACCCATGGATATCTCCTTGATGTGGCCGGCGTAGGCGCCGGTTCCGGCTTTTTATGTCGCGGCCGCTCGTTTTGCAGCCCGGTCGGTAACCAATATGCAACTGTCGGTGCAATTTTCGTGAACGGCGTTCAGATGCTAGGCCTGCGCCCGGATTGCTGTCAATCCGGACGAACGTCAATCGAACTCAATCGAGCGCCGCGGTCAGTGCGGGTACCGCTTCGAACAGATCGGCGGTGAGACCGTAATCGGCCACCTGAAAAATCGGGGCCTCGCTGTCCTTGTTGATTGCGACGATGACTTTCGAGTCCTTCATGCCCGCAAGGTGCTGAATAGCGCCGGAGATGCCGACGGCGATATACAACCGGGGCGCGACGATCTTGCCGGTCTGCCCGACTTGATAGTCGTTCGGCACGAAACCGGCATCGACGGCCGCGCGCGAAGCGCCGACGGCCGCACCAAGCTTGTCCGCGAGCGCATCGAGCAGCTTGAAGTTATCGCCGTTCTGCATGCCGCGACCGCCCGACACGACGATGTTCGCCGCGGAAAGCTCCGGGCGGCTCGACTTCGTGAGTTCCTGACCGACAAAACGGGCCCTATCGAAGGCCTGTGCCGTGGCAATCGCGCGCGCGGGCGCGGTGCCCGAACCGGTGGCCGCCGCATCGAAAGCGGTCGGGCGGATCGTGATGACCTTGATGGCATCGGACGATTGCACCGTTGCGAGTGCATTGCCCGCGTAGATCGGACGCACGAATACATCGGGCGCCCTGATGGCGACGACATCGGAAATCTGCGCGCTGTCGAGCAACGCCGCCACGCGGGGCATGAAGTTCTTGCCCACGGCCGTCGAAGCGGCAATCACATGCGTATAGCCGCTGGCAAGTGAAACAACGAGAAAGGCGAGATTTTCCGGCAGCGCGTGCGCGTACTCGGGTGCGTCCGCCACCAGCACCTCGGCGACGCCGGCAATGCTGGCCGCTTGCTCAACCACGGCCGCGGCGCCGTGGCCCGCCACCAGCACATGAATGTCGCCGCCCGCTGCGCCCGCCGCCGTGACGGCGTTGAGCGTGGCGCGCTGCAGGGTTGCGTTGTCGTGTTCGGCGATTACGAGAATAGTCATGATCAGATCACCTTCGCTTCGTTGCGAAGCTTTTCAATCAGCGCTGCAACATCCGGAACCATTACGCCGCCTTTACGCGCCGGCGGCTCAGTCACTTCGAGAACCTTCAAACGAGGCGCGACGTCAACGTTCAGCGCCTCGGGACTCAGCGTCTCCAGCGGTTTCTTCTTCGCCTTCATGATGTTGGGGAGCGTCACATAGCGCGGGCTATTCAGGCGCAGATCGGTCGTGACCACCGCTGGCAGATCGAGCGCGACACGTTCAAGACCACCGTCGATCTCACGTGTAACGAGCAGTTGCCGCTCGTCTACTTCCGTCTTGAACGCGAATGTCGCTTGCGGCCAGCCGAGCAATGCGGCGAGCTTTTGACCGGTTTGACCAGCGTCGTTGTCGATGGCCTGCTTGCCGAGCAACACCAGCTGCGGGTTTTCCCGCGACGCAACGGCGCTCAGCAGTTTGGCGACTGCGAGAGGCTGCAGGTCGGCATCGCTTTCGACGAGCACTGCGCGATCCGCCCCCATGGCGAGCGCCGTGCGCAACACCTCCTGCGATTGCGCAGTTCCCGCCGATACCACGACGACTTCACTCGCAATACCCGCTTCCTTGAGGCGCACCGCCTCCTCCACCGCGATCTCGTCGAACGGGTTCATGGCCATTTTCACGTTGGCCAGATCGACGCCCGAACCATCGGCTTTCACCCGCGGTTTCACGTTGTAGTCGATCACGCGCTTCACCGCGACCAGTATCTTCAATTTGACGCTCCGAACGCTTTGTTGAACAATGTTCTATATTCTGAACTCATCTTTTTGCGGCTGTCAACGAGAAGAATGAACAAGGCGTCATTCGGCAACGAATTTGGCGCTCTCGTTCACCACCATGGAGGCAACGAATGAAGCTCTATCGATGCGAACGTTTTGAGGGAATTTCAGGCTTGGCGCTACACGAGGAACCCGATCCACCGCAGCCTGGCGCGCATGAGGTGCTGGTGCAGGTCAACGCAAGTTCACTGAATTTTCGCGAGCTGTTGCTGATGAACGGCGCATTTCGCGACTGGATGGCGCCCAACTTCATTCCCGCCTCGGACGGCGCCGGCGTCGTGCTTGCAGTCGGTTCTGGCGTTCGGCGTTTCAAGCCCGGCGACCGGGTGATGGCGAATTTCGCGGAAAACTGGCATGGCGGCGCCCGCCCGCAACACGCGGATATGCTGGGCCGCGGCGCGATAGTCGAAGGCATGCTGCGCGACAAGGCGGTGCTGAACGAGGAGGAACTGGTTAGCGTTCCGGATCATCTCTCCGACGAGGAGGCTGCAACGCTGCCTTGCGCCGCCGTCACCGCATGGAACGCGTTGTGCGGGCATGCGCCCCTTCTGCCGGGCCAGAGCGTCCTCGTGCAAGGGACGGGCGGCGTATCGATTTTCGCGCTGCAGCTTGCGCGTCTGTTCGGCGCTCGCGTGATTGCCACCTCGTCGAGCGATGCGAAGCTCAAACGCCTCGCGCAATTAGGCGCCGACGCCACCATCAACTACCGCGAAACGCCGCAATGGGACGACGCCGTGCTGCGCTTGACCGATGGACTGGGCGTCGACGTCGTCGTCGAGGTGGGAGGCGCGCAAACCTTCGGCAAGTCCGTTGCCGCCACACGGGATGGCGGCCGGATCAGCGTCGTGGGACTGCTAACCGGCGCCCCCTCTGCGGGCGAGGGATTCTTCACGCGCGGCCTGTCGATCGCGCCGATCCGCGTCGGTTCCCGTCAGGATTTCGAGGCGATGAATCGCGCGATCGGGCTGCACAAACTGCGGCCCGTAATCGACTCGGTTTATGACTTTGCACATGTACCGGATGCGCTGCGGCACCTCGAAAGCCAGCAGCATTTCGGCAAGATCGTCATTCGCCACCAGCAAGCAGCCACTGCATGATCGATGGGAGTCAGACTATGAAACTGTTTTCACTGGAAGGGCAGATTGCGCTCGTCACCGGAGCGTCACGCGGCCTCGGCTTCGCCATGGCAAGTGCGTTGGCGTCGGCGGGTGCGACCGTCATTCTTTGCGCGCGATCGCGCGAGAGTCTGGAAACTGCCGCGGAATCGATCAGGAAGACGGGCGGCAGCGTCGACGTGGAACCGTTCGATCTCACGGATCAAGACGCGATCAGAAGCGGCGTACGCAACGTCCTTGCGCGTCATGGACGCATCGACGTCCTGCTCAACAATGCCGGCATTTGCGAATGGAGCGATTTTCTTCAGTCGAACGTTGAAATGTGGCAAAGGACGATGGATACCAACGTCACGGCCGCGTATCTGCTCGCGCAGGAATTCGCTCGTCCCATGATCGAACGCGGGCACGGACGCATCATCAACGTGGGTTCCTACGTTTCGGTGCTCGGCCGGGAGAAGCTCCAGGCATACGTGGCCAGCAAGCACGCGGTCGCCGGGCTCACGAAATCGCTCGGCGCGGAGTTGGGCCGCCACGGCATTCGTTGCAACGGTATCTGTCCCGGCTATTTCCTCACCGATATGGCCGAGCCCGTTACATCGAATCCGCAAATGAAGGAGATCGTCCGCTCGCATATCTCGGTTGGACGCTGGGGGAACCCGGAAGAACTCGGCGGCGTAGCCGTGTTTCTCGCCTCCGAGGCCAGCTCCTACATGAATGGCCAGATGCTGATGGTGGACGGCGGCGTCTCGGAGATCCTGAGCTTCTCGATGTCCGTGGTGTAGGCCTGCCCAGCACCGTCCGCCCCGACGTTTCCTGACTTGCACGCAATTCGGCCGCCATCTTCGCAGATGGCGGCCCGCCACATTCGTTCTGCGGGGAGTGCCGCGTAACGCGGCACATGCGACACGGTCACGACCGCAGGGTCACCTCGGCACTGCGGGCTTCGACCTGCGACGAACCCTTCGCCGCGGCTTTCGCCACTGCCTTGCGGGTGATCCCTTGCAGCAGGAAATGCGACAGCGCCGGGATCAGGATCAGCGCACCGATCATGTTCCACAGGAACATGAACGTAAGCAGGATGCCCATATCGGCCTGAAACTTGATCGGCGAGAACGCCCACGTCACCACCCCCGCGGCCAGTGTCACACCGACCAGCGCCACCACCTTGCCCGTGAACTGCACCGCGTGGCGGTAGGCCACCTTCAGCGACTGCCCTGTGCGCTGGTACGCAAGCTGCACGCTCAGCAGGTACAGCGCGTAGTCCACGCCGATCCCCACCCCCAGCGCAATCACCGGCAGCGTCGCCACCTTCACGCCAATACCCAGCTTGACCATGAGCGCCTCGCACAGCACCGACGTAATGCCGAGCGGAACGACCGCCACCACCACCGCGCGCCAGCTGCGGAACGTGATGAAGCACAGCAAGATCACCGCCGCGTACACCATGAACAGCATCGTGCGGTTCGCCTTCGCGACGACCACGTTCGTCACCGCGTCAATACCCGCCGAGCCCGCCGCCATCAGGAACTGGTGGTCCGCATCACTGTGCGCCTTCGCGAACTCCTCGGCCACCTCCATCACCCGCGAGAGCGTTGCCGCCTTGTGGTCCGTCAGATACGCAATGACCGGCGCCGTACCGCACGTCTGGCTGATCAGGTCCGGATGGTCCAGCAGGATCTGCCAGACCGTCTTGTTGATGATCGACGGCACACGATCGATCGTGTACCACTTCGGATAGCCCTCGTAGAAGCCCGAGGTCATCCAGCGCGTCAGGCCACCCACCGAGGTCGTCGTCTGCACGCCCGGAACGCCGCGCAGTGCGGTCTCGAGGCGGTCCGCCTCCAGCACGAGCGGGAAGTTGTTCGCGTCGCAGGTGCCGTGCGACGACTTGCCGACCACTACGAACAGATCGCTCGACAGCCCGAAGTGCGCGTTGATGTACGCGTTGTCGAGGTTGTAGCGCGAGTTCGGGCGCAGCTCCGGTGCGCCGCTATCCAGGTCGCCGATCTGCAGGTGCTGGCTGATCGACCAGCCGACTGCCGTGAGCGCCGCCGCGCACACGATCGCGCCCACCGCCCAGCGGCGCTCGGTGAACCGGTCCAGCAGGTTCCAGAGCGCACCCGCGGACGACGTGCCGCGTTCGTCGTTCTGCTCGCCACGCACGCTGCGACGTGCCGCCGACGGACTCACACCCACATACGAGAGCAGCACCGGCAGCAGCAGCAGATTCGTGAAGACAAGCACGCCCACGCCCACGCTCGCCGTGAAGGCCAGGTCCTTGATCACCGGAATGTCGATCACCATCAGCACGGCGAAGCCGACGACGTCCGCGAGCAGCGCCGTGAGTCCGGCCAGGAAGAGCCGCCGGAACGTATAGCGCGCAGCCACGTAGCGGTGCGTGCCGCGCCCGATGTCCTGCGTGATGCCGTTCATCTTCTGCGCGCCATGCGACACGCCGATCGCGAACACGAGGAACGGCACCAGCACCGAATACGGATCAAGCACGTAGCCGAGCGTGCTGATGATGCCCAGCTGCCAGACCACGGCGATGAGCGAGCAGGCCACCACCAGCAGCGTGCTGCGATAGCAGCGGGTGTACAGAAAGATCACGGTGAGCGCAATCGCCGCGGCGATACCAAAGTACATCGCCACCTGCTTCAGACCCGCGATCAGGTCTCCGATCAGCCTGGCGAAGCCCACCACGTGCACGCGCACCTCGCCCCGGCCTTCGGTCTTGATGACCTCGTCGATCTGGCGCGAGAGCTTTGCGTAGTCAAGCGCCTTGCCCGTATCGGCGTAGTGGTCCAGCAGCGGCAGCTGGATCATGCTCGAATGCAGGTCGTTGGATACGAGGCTGCCAACGATATTGGCGCGCGCCACGTTCGTACGCAGCTGTGTAATCGCCTGAGTCGAACTGTCGAAGCCGTCCGGCATGACGGGACCGCCCGCGAAGCCCTTCTCGGTCACCACGTTCCAGCGCACGATCGGCATCCACAGCGATTTCACACCCGGGCGATCAACGCCTGGAATCAGGAACAGGGCATCGTTGATGCGACGCAGTGCCGCCAGGTACTTCGGATCGTAGATGTCGCCGGAAGGATTCTCGACGACGATACGCAGCGAGTTGCCGAGTCCCTTCAGGTCCGCCTTGTTGGCAAGATAGTTCTTGATGTACGGATGCGAGAGCGGAATCATCTTCTCGAAACTCGCATTGACATCGAGCCGCGTCGCCTGAAACCCGAGCACCGCGGTGATGATCGCGCAGATGATCATCAGCCAGGGACGCCGGTTGAAGATCAGCCGCTCGAGCGCATTGCCAGAACGCGAATCGAACTGGGCAAGATCCGCCACGACGGGCATCTTGTCGAATTGGGCATTGTTGCCGCCAGCCATGTCTGCTCCCCCTTATTGCGACTTCGCCAATGTGACGCGCGTCAGGCCTGCTGCGCCGGCCAGCACCGCGGTGTCGTCGCGCAGCGCCATGGCGAAGACCCCGCCCGGCTGGCTCGCGCCCAGTGTGTGGAACGTTGCGCCCTGATCGATGCTCTCGAGCAGTTCGCCGGCCTGCGTGGCCAGCAGCAGACGACCATTCGGGAGCTCGGCTGAGGCGAGGATGCTCGCGCCGGTTGGCAGCGTGATCTTGCTCCAGGTGGCGCCGCCATCGGTGGAGCGGTAAGCGTTGCCGAGCAGGCCGTACACGACCATCGCGTTGCCAGCCGCGGCGAGTCCGAAGAGGCTGCCCTTCGACGGCGAGGACATCGCAACGAAGCGCTGCCTGTCGGGGTCGAGTTTGAGCAGCAGCCCCTGCTCGCCCACGATATAGAGCGTCCCGTTAATACGCCGCATCGCATGCAGGTTCAGGGCGTCCGGGTTGTCGACGCGGTCAAACCATGGAACCCAGTTCTTGCCGCCGTCTTCGGTATGGAAAATGATGTTGAACGAACCGATGACCCAGCCCGAGCGCTCGTCGTCGAACCAGACGTCGAGGAAAGGACGTCCGCCCTGGTCGGCCACGAAGCGCTGGGCCTCCTCGCGCGAGGCCTTCAAGTCCGGCGAATCGCCCCGCTGCTGCGCGTAATAGTCGGTCATCAGCTTCGCGGCCTGCTCGCCGTCAAGCTGGCGCGTCCAGGTATTGCCGCCATCGGCCGTGTGGAGCACTTCCCCATCGTGTCCGACCGCCCAGCCCAGCGTCGAGGACTTGAAGGTCACCGCAACAAGATCGGCGCTCACTGGCACGTTCACCTGGCGCCAGTGCGCCGCGTCGTCGTCCGAGACGAGAATGACGCCGCGTGGCCCCACCGCGACCAGTCGCTGGCCGGCCTGGGCAACGGCCATCACGGGTTCGTGTGCAGCGCGTGGGTTGGTGATTGCCGGCGAGTGCATCGGGTCGGCAAACCCCGCATAAACCGCACTGCTCGCGAGGCCTGCTGCCGCCACCAGGGCGAGCCAACGAAACATGGTATTGCGCATTGCGTCTCCTTCACAGTTACTGCCGATCGACTCCGCGAACTGTCCTGGGCTTTATGTAATTTTGGCGTGCAGTGCCGGGTCGAACCGGCACTGCAAGTTTGCTGCGCTTACTGCTTTACCGCCTGCTACCGGATACCGCTTGACTGCATGTGCTCCGGCGTAAAGAAGTCATGCGAAAAGCTGCTATTGAAGAAGACGCCCGGCGATTCGGCCGGATGGCTTCCGAAGATATACACACCGCTATTGAAGTCGTAGAACCAGTTGCCCAGCGAATACGGCACTTTGTAATCGTAGGCAGGCACCGTGGTCTGGAAGCCCCCACGATAGAGCTTGCCCGACTGGTCGTACGCGTCCATCATTCCGCCGCCGCCGTCCTCGTCGAAGTACATCGTCTTCTTGCTGTAGATGTGGCGCGAGCCCGGCTTGAGCGTCAATTCCACAACCCACACCCGGTGCAGTTCCCAACGCACATCGTCGGGATTCACGAAGTGCGGCGTCAGGATCTTGCTCGCAGGCGTCTCGTACTGTTGCTTGTAGTCGTTGTACGGGATGTACATCTCCTTCTTGCCGATCAGCTTCGCATTCCAGCGATCGATCTTCCCGTAGAACAACTGAATGTCGTCCATCGTGATCGCGCCCGAGTAGCCGGGGTTCGGAGTGTCATAGGCCAGGTCTGGCGCGACTCGTACGCGACGCTGACCGGGGTTGTACTCCCACGATTGCTGGTCGTGATCCGCAGTGTCCGTGAAGAACCAGTAAAGCGTGGTATCACCAATCATTCGCGCCGGCGCTACGAAATCATTGTTGATGTACTGCCAGACGGCAGTGCCACCCTTCTTCTTGAATGCATCTTCCTGCTTGAGGTCGAAATACGGGTAGTAAATCGAACTCTTGAATTGCGCCGCGAGGATCGGCGTGCCGCTGGTGTCGACGAGCCACGTCTTTACGTTGTTGCGCTGCGCCGTACCGACGTAGCGCAGTTCCCAGTCCCACATCGCTTCCTGCCCATTGCTTGGCACAGGAAACGGTTTTCCGCCGAATGCATCTGCCACGAACAGACCGTTCTTTTCGAGCTTCGCACTCTGCGCATTCTTTTCCGAGTTCGCCAGATACCAGTCCGGGTACGAGACGGAACGGTGCGTCGGGTAAACATCCATGCGGTACGTCGGGTAGCGCTTGAACAGCTCGAGCGAACTGGCACTCAATTTGTCGGCGTATTGCTGGTAGTTTTGCGCCGTTATCTGCATCGTCGGCTTCTCACCGGCAAACGGATCCGCCCACTTTCCCGAGTCGGGCTTAAAACCCGCCGGCGCCTGCGTAATTCCGCCCGTGTACGCAGGAATCGTCCCGTCCTTGCTGCCGGCAATTTGCGCGCCGAATGGCGTCATCCCGTTCTCGAGCGCGCCAGCCATCGGCGCCATGCAAACAGCCGCTGCAAGTGCGAGCGCCTTCATCAACATCAGGTGCTTCTTCAAAGCCTTCACCATCCCTTTCCTGATTAACTCAGAACCAAAAGCAACAACGCTACTTTCGATACCCAACACCCATGTAGAACTTCGTTGCCGAAGCGTCCTGCCCGGCGGGGCCACGCAGGACGCTACTAATTACCTCACTCCTACATCGGCAGGCAATTAGCGCACACCCGCAGACTGCATGCGTTCCGGTGTGTAGTAGTCGGACGGGAAGCTCACGTTAAAGAGAATCCCCGGCGTCTCGGCAGGGTGACTGCCGAAGATGTAAATGCCGCTATTGAAGTCGTAAAACCAGTTGCCGAGCGAATACGGAACCTTGTAGTCGTAGGCGGGCACCGTCGTCTCGAATCCACCGCGATAGAGCTTGCCCGACTGGTCGTAGGCGTCCATCATCCCGCCACCGCCATCTTCATCCAGGTAGAGCATCTTGCGGCCGTAGACGTGGCGCGCACCCGACTTGAGCTTCAGGTCAACGACCCACACACGGTGAAGCTCCCAGCGTACGTGATCCGGATTGACGAAATGCTGTGTGAGGATCTTGCTCGCCGGCGTTTCATACTGCTGCTTGTAGTCGTTGTACGGGATGTACATCTCCTTCTTGCCCACGAGCTTGGCGTCCCAGCGATCGATCCGTCCATAGAACAACTGGATGTCATCCATCGTGATTGCCCCCGAATACCCGGGGTTCGGCGTATCGTAGGCTAGGTCCGGCGCCACCCGCACACGACGCTGCCCCGGGTTGTATTCCCAGGACTGCTGATCATGATCCGCCGTATCCATGAAGTACCAGAAGAGGGTCGTATCGCCAATCAGGCGCGCCGGTGCCGCGTAGTCGTTGTACACGTAATACCAGTTTGCGAGGCCCGCTTTTTTCCGGAATTCATCCTCCTTCTTGATATCGAAGTACGGGTAATAGAGCGAGCTCTTGAATTGCGCCGCAAGGATCGGCGTACCACTCGAGTCCACCAACCACGTTTTCACGTTATTGCGTTGGAGCGTACCGACGTAACGCAACTCCCAGTCCCACAACGCTTCCTGCCCATTCTTCGGCACCGGAAACGGCTTTCCGCCAAATGCTCCAGATAGGTAAAGGCCGTTCTTTTCAAGCTTCGCGGTTTGAGCGTTCTTGGTGGAGTTCTCCAAATACCAGTCGGGATACGAAACGCTGCGGTGAGTCGGATAGACATCCATCCTGTAAGTCGGATAGCGCTTGAATAATTCGATTTCCGACGCACTTAATTTGTCCGCGTATTGCTCGTAGTTTTGTGCCGTGATCTGGAGAATGGGTTTTTCACCGGGAAACGGATCCGCCCATTTTCCTGAGTCCGGTTTGAATGCGGCCGGAGCCTGCGTGATGCCCCCGGTATAGGCAGGAATTGTCCCGTCCTTGTTTCCTGCGATCTCGGCGCCAAACGGCGTCAATCCGCTATCGGCGGCTAGCGTGTATGGCGAAGCCCAGATTGCCGCAAGAACCGCAAGCGCCTTAAGAAGCTTTGGGAATCTTTTCACAGCTGTCTCCATTATCAAAACGTCGTCTGATACGTGATGCCGAGCCACGACTTGTCGCTGTACGGCGCGCCGAGAGCGGTTGCGGCGCCCGCCGTCGAGTACCCCTTCTTGTTCATGTAATAGGTGTAGGTGATGTCCACCTCGTGCTTGTTGTAGATTGTGAAGTCGAGCCCGACCACGAACGTATTCTGGCCTTGTGCCTCGGCGGCCGGCGAGATAACGGACGAGTAGCCCTTCAGGTTCAGATTGACGAACAGCGGCATCGTCAGGTCGACCCCAGGGAATACCTGATACCACTGCGGGCTCGCACCGATCCCGAGACCGGCCCAGAAGCGCGTCGAGCAGTTATTGAATGCAGAATTGCCCGATGCCGAACACTGGCCGGTGGTGTCATAGCTGGAATTCGCAAAATTTCCCGCATTCGACTGCACGCTCAACAACTGATTGAACGAGAATTCCGCCTGCAGGAACATGTTGTCCCACAACGGCGACTTGCCGAACGACTGCGTAACGTTCAAAAGACCATGCAGCGTACGGCCGGTCGGCGCGTCGTTGACCGTCGTCGTGTTGACTGCATTGAGCGGCATGTTCCAGCGGTATGAGACTTCCCCAGCCACGGCGGCATTGCCGATAGCACTATTGAAGCCCAGACCGATCAGGTTGACGTCGTTGCCGTATTTCGCCGTGACGCCCGGCAGATTGGTGCCCGGGAAGAGTTGCGGCCCAGCGCCCGGCACGAGCACGGCCGCCCAAGGCATCTTCATGGCGAAGTGGCGATACGTCAGTTCGTAGGTGGTTGCCAGCGAATCAACACGCCACTTGCCGTCAAGACCGATATCACCGATCTGACCTTTGGTCGGCGGTACACGCGGAATCGCGAACGTGCCCAGTCCGGGGATCGTCGTGTAACTGGCCACCGGCGGCCCATAGAGAATCGGATCCGCACCGCCGAAATAGGTGCCGCCTTCTGGCAGGCGATCGTGGTTCCACTCGAAGGTGTATTGCGCCCCGAGGGTGATCGTATCCGTAATGTTCGTCGTCACGTCAGCCTGAGCCGTCGGCAACACGATTTCCTTCAGCGATGCGCTCGGGCTCTGCGTCAGCTTCATCAGGTCCAGCGGCGCCTGGCCAATCGCCACCGAGTTGGCGCCGCCCAGCGTAGCAAACGCCGACTGCCCCCAGGTTACCGCCGTACGGCCTAGCTTGACGTTGACAGAATGCCCGCCGAGGTCAAAGGTGTTGAACACGAAGGCATCACGCAACTCGGCGCTCGGTCCCTGGTAATACTTCTTGATGTAGCTTGTGTACTCGTTGTTGGGATAGTTCGGCGGAAATGCAGGATTGCTCGTGTTGTGATTCTTGAACGTCGGGTCGTACCACGCATCCATACTGATGCGGAAGCCCGACGTCTCCTTGTACTTGAAATCGAACTCGCTATAGAGGTTCAGCATCGCCTGGATCGTGCTGAACCTCGGCGTCGACAGATCACCTTCGTCGTAGGTCGGACTGTTCGTGTAGAAGTGATCCGGGTTCTGAAGCCGAATGTCGTAATCCGCACGCACCGTGTTATCCCATTCCATGTCGATGTCCGGGTTCGGCACATCGAAGTGAAATGCATTGGCGTTCGCGCTCCACAACCCGCAAGCCGCCGCGATACAGGTTGCATGCACGCCAAGGCTGATCGCACTTGGCTTCAGGCTCTTCATTTTCATGCGTCTCCTCTTTTCTTTGTCGAACTGCCGCAGAAAAGGCCAAGGCCGTTGGACTGCCGCAGACTTTTAGCTATGAAGCGAAACCGGCCTCCCTACCTCGTCAGCATCGCGTCTCGGGGTCCCCCAAGCGCATCACCAGAATGCGAATGCTGTTCGCAAAGATAAACGCTCGAAACCTGACTGTCAACGCTCGCTCACCCCTATGCGGTACATTTTCTCGAACGCCGTTCACAAACCTGGGTAAACGAGGGTTCGATTTTTGTCATCGGCTTAACTCGGTACATGCATGCCTCGGCCAAGTGGCGCCGACTGCATACGGCGCGCGCGCGTTGTGCCCACGCGTGTTGGCGGCGCTCGCATTTGCGGGGCATTCGCCTCGCCTGTGCGGGTTGGCGATGCGATCTATGGGAGCTTTCGCTGCAACAACCCGGCGGCGGTTCATCAATCGACATGCAGGCCGGACGCGGCCAGGTACCGCCGATCCAAAGCGGTACGCGGTACCGGTCATGGAAGACGCGGCGTTTAGTCTGTCGATTCAATGGTGAACGGAGGAAGAATTGCACGAGCGACCGAAGCGCTTACGGGACCAGGCCGTCTTCCTTGGCAGTCCTTCCATATATGCCGGCTGTCGGCCGCGACTTTCGCGATCCGCTACCCCGTTCCTGCGCGAGAGTGCATTGCTGGTTTTCGGGGAGCAGGAGGGAACACGCGCCAGGCCCCATCGTCATGCCGAAAGAAGAAGATCGAAAGCCCCCCCTCCGAGGCGGATGACCGTGCGAGCACACACCTCGTCTGGCTCGAATTCGCGAAGTTATATCGGGTCACGTGCACCGGGGTGGTCGCAGAGGGCGCGAACCATTTTTTGATGAGCGCACGCAAAGAACTTTCTCCAAGTTTCATGCCCTGCTCCTTCAACCGCTCTGTGCGCGCCTCTGACGACCACACTCACGAGTGCAAATGGAGGCACTCACCAGTCAGCTCAGACACCCGGATTCCTCGTGCTCCGGTTGCCGTCGCGAAAGGATCCGTGTGATTGGACGCAAATGTGTCTACTGACTAAATATTAGTAGTCAGCAGACCCATTATCAAGATTCAACCGTACCAGGGGAAATGCCGGTATGGACAAGTCCACCCTATTTTCTAGTAGCATGGGTGATGCTACGGGGCGAGAGCCGCATGTGATCTGGAATCAATTAGTCGTCGGACTACCGTTTATTCGTCGCCTGACTAGCAGTATCATCAGATCAAACTTGCCGCCGTCCGAGCCGAATCGGAAGACGTACCTATCGGGGGCGGGAACAGTTGCCAGTCTTGTTCGTCTCGCCCTTACAACGCGCGCGAGAGGGACAGGAAACGCCAAGGAGAGCACAACAGATGAAAGACCTGACCATCTCATCGGCAGACCTCGACAAGCCGGCAGCAGACGCGCCTCGGCGGCGAGGGAACAGATCTACACGTGTGCCAGCCATCATTGAAGTGGCGATCGAAGTCTTCGCATCGGAAGGCAACGCTGGATTCACGCAACGCCGCATCGCCAGCGACGCAGGCATCCGGCTGAGGACCCTGCAGCACTATTTCAGCACCCGCGAAGAACTATTGCGGGCCACGATAGAGGCATTCACGAATCGCTATTTCGAACACTATCAGGCGATCACGCAGGACAAACACCGGCCACCGGAGGCCCGGCTGGACATGATCGTCGAAGAGGCATTCTCTGTGCTGACGGCACCCGGCGGCAATCGCGTTAGCGCCTTTGTGCTGGAAACCTGGAGCCTGGCTGAACACGAACCGTATCTCCATGCCCTGATGGCCAAATCCACTGCGGATTTCCAGGTTCTTCTCGCGGAACTGATCGCGGAAATCAACCCGACCTTGGCGTCCGCGGAATGTACGCTGCGTGGCGCCCTGCTTCTTTCCCATCTGCAAGGTCTGGTCGTCTTTCTTCGCCGGTCGGGGACGAATACACCCGAGCGGGATTCATTCCGTCACGCCATGAAGGTCGTCTGGCGTGCGCTGAGCAAAGCGTCTCCATGAATCTGAAGTTCAGGTGCGCGCAGCACGGGTAGCGGTCTGCGCGCACCGCCTGATGTGGACGCTCAGCCGGCGACTTTCCACACAAGAGGCAAGTGGTACAGCGTGCCGTTCACCCCTCCGTGGACACCCGCCTTCTCACCTGGCTTGATCTGGAAGTCAGGAATACGCTTAAGCCATTCCTGGAGGAAGACCTTCAGTTCCACGCGCGCAAGGAACGAGCCGGGACAACGATGCGCACCATTGCCGAAGGTCGAATGAATCGGCGTGGGCCGGGTAAAATCGACGGTAAGCGGATCGTCGAATTTTCTCTCGTCGAGGCCATGCAGCGTGGTCGGCATGATGATCATGTCTCCCTCTTTGAGCCGCACGCCCTTATATTCGAAATCGTGAGTGATCCGCCGACCCTGGTTGACCACCGGGAAACGCCGTAATAGCTCGTCAACGGCCTTTTGGGTCAGTTCGGGATTGTCGATGAGCTGCTTGCGGTGCGCGGGACTGCCGGCCAGAAAACTGGCGATGAATCCCATTGCGGACGCAACGGTATCGAGGCCGCCGATCAGCACGAGTCCGCACAGACCGCGAACCTCTTCGTCGGTCAAGGCACGCCTGTCGATTTTCGAATTCACGATCTTGCTGATGAGATCGTCGCCCGGATTCGCGCGCCGTTCGGCGATCTTCACGCCCAGGTACTGGAAGATTGCGCCTAGCGCGCCGAGCTTCTCCCTGGCGTCCACCGGGCGCACCATCTTGTCGGCGAGACTCAGGAGGTACTCGCGATCCTCGGCGGGCAGCGCCACCATGTTCATGAAAATGCCGATCGGCAGATGCTGCGCGAACCCAGAGACGAATTCCACTTCGCCCTTCGGGTAAAAGTCTTCGATCAACTCGATCGCCATTTCGCGCGCTTTTTCTTCGAGCTTGCTGATCGCCTGCGGCATGAACGCGGGCGCGATCAACGCACGATACGCCGTATGCTGCGGAGGATCGAAGAAGATCGGCGGCAACGGCTGATGCTCGACCAGGGGAACGGTGAGCTGCTTCGACGAGAAGTTCTCGTAGTCCTTCAGGATGTGATAGATGTCGTCGCCGCGCGTGGCGATCCAGTGCCCGCCGTTGCGAGGCGTCCAGAAAATGTCGGGAATCCCTTCGGCGTGCAGCTTCTTGAGCGAGAGATGGTAGTCGTCTTCTGCGCCGGGCGGGTGATAGATATCGATATCGAATACCCGTTCCGGCGAAACGTGCGCGGGTACCGGCGCCAGCTCCGGAGTCATGCCATGGCCAGTTGCTGACATAAGGTTGTCTCCTTTCCTCGAATTGACCGCTCTACGCGGTCGAATGAATCGTTCTTGTTGCCGTCGAGCCGCGGTTACAGGAACGCGCCGTATAGCTCGATATGGTGCTCGGTGTTTCCCCACGTCATGTCGATGCAGGTGAGGCGCTTTACATACCAACCCACCGCCAGCTCGTCCGTCATGCCCATCCCACCGTGAAGCTGCACTGCCTGCTGCGCGACGAAGCGCGCGCTGCGCCCGATCAGCGCTTTCGCAGCGGTCACAGCGCGATGAGCGGCAACGTCATCGTCTTCGCCGAGCCTGGCGGCCGCAAAATAGACGATCGATTTCGCCTGCTCCACCGCGGTCAAAATATCGGCGGCGCGGTGCTGCAGCGCCTGGAACTTGCCGATGGGCGAGCCAAACTGCTTGCGTGTGCGCAGATACTCGAAAGTCAGTTCGCTCAGCCGCGACATCGCGCCCACGGCTTCGGCGCACAGCGCGAATATGCCCTGATCGACAGCCCATTCGAGCAACGGGTAGCCTCGATCGATCGTGCCGATCACCGCCTGTTGGTCGACTCGCACCCCATTCAGCACCACTTCCGCGACACGCTGGCCATCCAGTGCGGGAAACCCCTTGACGCTCACACCTTGCGCGCGCGCATCGACAGCGAAAAGCGAGATGCCGTGCTTGTCCGCCTGCTCGCCTGCCGTGCGCGCCGAAACCAGCAGAATGTCCGCGCAGTCGCCGTGCAGCACGACGCCCTTGCGGCCATCGAGGATGAACCCGTCGCGCGTTGCCTCGGCTCTCGTCGCGACGTTCCACAAATCGAAACGCGCGCCAGGTTCGAGCGTTGCAAGCGCCGTCTTCAGGCTTCCGTCTGCGATACCGGCCAGCAGCTCCGCCTTGCGCGCCTCGTGTCCCGCGCGCCCGATGAGCTTCGCGCCGATCACAGCCGACGAAACGAACGGCTCCAGCACGAGTCCCCGGCCGAAGGCTTCCATCACGAGCATAGTCTCGACCGGGCCCGTGCCAAGCCCGCCGTGGTCCTGCGGCACGTTCAGCGCGAGCACGCCCATTTCGGCGAGCGTGGACCAGTGCGCATCCGACCAGCCCAGCGGCGTGGCGGCGAGACGACGCCTCGCCTCGAAGTCGTATTCCTTTTCGACGAAACGACCGACCACGTCGGCCAGCATCTGTTCCTCTTCAACCAGCGTGAAGTCCATGGCGTGTCCTCAGATGCCGAGCGCCTGCTTGGCGATGATGTTTTTCTGCACTTCGGTCGAACCGCCGTAGATCGAAATCTTGCGCCAGTCCAGGTAGTGCGCGGCCAGCGCGTTGAGCAATTCGCCGTTCGCGGTTTCGCCGCGCCAGTCCGCCTCCAGCGCTTCGCTTACGAAGGGCACTGCATACGGGCCTGCGCATTCCATGATCAGCTCGGTGAGCTCCTGCTGAATCTCCGACCCGCGGATCTTCAGCACCGAGGCTTCCGGCCCGATGGGACGCCCTGCGGTTTCAGCGGAGACCACGCGCAGAAGCGACCATTCGTGAGCGATCAAATCGATTTCCACCTTGGCGATGCGATCGCGAAAGCGCACGTCCTCGATGAGCGGTTTGCCGTGCTTGCGCTCGGTGCTTGCAATCTCCTTGAGACGCCGCATGAAGCGCTTGCAGTTGCCAAGTCCGGCGATATTCGTGCGCTCGTGTCCGAGCAGATACTTCGCGATCGACCAGCCGCGATGCTCCTCTCCGACGAGATTGCTCACCGGCACTTCCACGTTGTCGAAGAACACTTCGTTGACGTCGTGACCGCCGTCCAGCGTGCGAATCGGTCTGACCGTGATACCCGGCGTCGACATATCGATCAGCAGGAACGAGATGCCTTCCTGCGGGCGGCCGCTTCCGTCCGTGCGAACCAGACAGAAAATCCAGTTCGCCCATTGCGCGAACGAGGTCCAGATCTTCTGGCCGTTGACCACATAGAACGATTGACCGTCACGCTCGATACGCTCTGCACGCGTTTTGAGCGAGGCCAGATCGGAACCCGCGCCCGGCTCGGAATAACCCTGGCACCACCAGTCCTCCATCGAGACGATGCGCGGCAGGAAGCGCTCGCGCTGCGCCGCAGTGCCGAACTTCTGGATCACGGGTCCGACCATCGAAAGGCCGAACGGCATCTGGCGCGGCGCGCCAGCGGTAAAGCATTCCTCGTCGAAGATATTGCGCTGCGCGGCATTCCAGGCGGCGCCGCCGAATTGCGTGGGCCATGCGGGGGCGCCCCAACCCTTTCCAGCCAGAATTCGTTGCCAGCGCACGTAGTCTTCGCGCGGCACATGGCGGAAGTTCAGCACGCGATCACGAATGTCGTCAGGCAAATGCGTCGCTACGAATTCCCGCACCGTGGCGCGAAACGCCTTCTCGGCGGGGCTTTCTCTCAGGTCCATCGTCAGGCTCCAGTCGCTGCCCGGCAAGTCGCGTTGTCGCTGCCAGGCGCGGTTTCAGGCAATTTCCACGATGCCGTTGTTCAGCACCACCACATCGCGCGCGTCAACACGCGCGCGCAAATGCAGGCGGGTGTCGCTATCCCTCCAGAACTGGAAACGCACCTCTTCGCCCGGATAAACCGGCGAAGTCAGGCGCAGGGCGAGCCGCTTCAGACGGGTGGCATCGTTGCCGGCGAAGGTGCGAATCGCGGCGTAGCCCGCCATGCCATAAGTCGCGAGGCCGTGCAGAATGGGGCGGCTGAAACCCGCCTTCGAAGCCACTTCAGGATCCGCGTGCAGCGGGTTGGCATCGCCCGAAAGGCGATAGATCAACGCGGCATGGGCGCCGGTGGAGAAGACGTATTCCGCATCCGGTGCGCGCTCCGGCACCGGCGGAAGCGCTTCGGGCGGCACGTCGCTCACGCCCGACTCCGCGCTAAACCCGCCGTCGCCACGCAGAAACGACACCTGGCGGACTTCGGCGAGTTGTTCGCCGCTCGAAACGTCGATGATGTCACGCATGAGCTCGACGATCGCGCCCTTTCCCGCGCCTTTATCGGAGATGCGGCTCACGCGCGTCTTGCTGACGATGGTCGCGGCAACCGGCATCGGCCGCACGAAACGGACGTCCTGCTCACCGTGCACGAGCTTCAGGTAGTCGATGCCCGTACGCGGATCGCGCATCCACGATTTCGGCCACGCGAACGCGGCCGCGCAAGTCGGCATTGCCTGCAGGTCCTTTTCATAGACGTAGCGCAGCTGGTCTGCGTCCAATGGGTCTCCGCCGAGGCCAAGGCCCAGCGAATACAGCATGACGTCGCGTTCGCTGTACGTCTGCGTAACATCTTCGATAGGCCAGTTCTTGACGACTTCGTAGTTCAGCATGAGGGTGTCCTGTAGGTGCTCAGTAGTCCGTGAAGTTGGGCTTGCGCTTCTCGAGGAAGCTCGCCATGCCTTCCTTGTAGTCGTCGCACTGGTTGGCGATCGGCATATCCAGACCGGCCGACATGATCGCCTCGTGGGGCGTCTGGAAAGGCACCTCCCAGACCTGTTCCTTCATGATGCGCATGGAGCGCGGCGAGCAGTAATCCGCCATTTCGCGCGCGTAGGCATAAGTCTCTTCGACCAGTTTCTCCGCCGGGATCGCACGATTCACGAGTCCCATGCGCTCGGCTTCGCGGCCTTTGATCTTGCGGCCCGACAGCAGCAGGTCGAGCGCATGCGCCTGGCCCACGTGGCGCGCGAGTATCCACGCCATGCCGTATTCGGCGGTCAGCCCGCGCCGCGCGAATGCCGTGGTGATGGTGGCGTCTTCCGAAGCAAACCGGATGTCGCAAAAGAGCGCGTGAATCAGGCCAATACCGACGGTCGCGCCATTGAGCATGGCGATCACCGGCTTCGGAATGGCCGGGTAATACGAACAACGCGTCTGCCAGTCGGCGCGCTTGCGCATGTCGAACGGACGCGGCAGCTTGGTCATGAGTGCGGCGGGGTCACCACCGAAGCTGTGAATATCGCCGCCCGCGCAAAACGCCTTCCCCGCGCCGGTGAATACGATGACACGCACACCGCGGTCCGCGCCCGCGGCCTGCATTGCCTCGTACACGTCCATCGCCACCTGGTCGTTCCAGGTGTTCATGTGTTCAGGACGGTTGAGCGTGATCGTCGCGATACGGTCCTTGACGTCGTACAGAATGGTCTCGAAGCGCATGAGATCCCCTCTCGATGATCAGAATGAACGCGGCAGGTCGAGCACATGCTCGGCGACGTAGGACAGAATCAGATTCGTCGAAATCGGCGCCACCTGATAAAGCCGCGTTTCACGGAACTTACGTTCGACGTCGTATTCGCAGGCGAAACCGAAGCCGCCATGCGTCTGCAAGCAGGCATTCGCCGCTTTCCACGAAGCCGTGGCCGCCAGATGCTTCGCCATGTTCGCTTCCGCGCCGCATGCCTGATGGTTGTCGAACAGTTCGCAGGCTTTGTAGCGCATGAGATCCGCCGCGCGCACGTCGATATACGCCTCGGCGATCGGAAACTGGATACCCTGGTTCATGCCGATTGGCCGGTCGAAGACGATACGCTCGTTGGCGTATTTCGATGCGCGTTCAACGAACCAGTAGCCGTCGCCGATACACTCGGCCGCGATCAGCGCACGCTCGGCATTGAGTCCGTCGAGGATGTACTTGAAGCCCTTGCCTTCCTCGCCAATCAGGTTCTCTTCGGGAATCTCCAGATTGTCGAAGAACAGTTCATTGGTCTCGTGATTGACCATGTTGGGAATCGGCCTCACGGTCAGACCGTTGCCGATCGCCTGGTGCAGGTCCACGAGAAAGCACGACAGCCCATCCGACTTCTTCTTCACGTCAGACAAGGGCGTGGTGCGCGCGAGCAGGATCATCATGTCCGAATGCTGCACGCGCGAAATCCAAACCTTCTGGCCGTTGACCACATAGCGGCCGTCTTTCTTCACGGCGGTGGTCTTCAGCTTCGTGGTGTCCGTTCCCGTGGTCGGCTCGGTCACGCCCATCGACTGCAGGCGCAATTCGCCGCTCGCGATCTTCGGCAGATATTTGCGCTTTTGCGTTTCCGAGCCGTTGCGCAGCAGCGTGTTCATGTTGTACATCTGGCCGTGGCAGAACCCGGAGTTGCCGCCGTTGCGGTTGATCTCCTCCATGATCACGGACGCCTCGGTCAACCCGAGGCCGGAACCACCGTACTCCTGAGGAATCAGCGCCGCCATCCAGCCGGCCTTCGTCAACGCGTCGACAAACGCCTCCGGGTACACGCGTTCGTGATCGATGCGGCGCCAGTACTCATCGGGATATTCCTTCGAAAGGTCACGCAGCGCGTCGCGCAGTTCCTGATATTGGTCGGGAGAGGTAATTCGGCTCATGAATGGTTTCCGTATACTTGGCTGGACGCGGCTCACGCTGCTGCATCGATCAGCCCGCCGGCATTGGCGAGCTGGGTCAGATGATGTTCGGTCGAGCCGAACTGGATATCGATCACGCTCAGGCGTCGCATGTAGTGGCCGATCTTGCACTCCTCGGTCATCCCGATGCCGCCGTGCAGTTGCACACCTTGCTGGCCGACGAAGCGGCCCGAGCGTCCGATCTGCACTTTCGCGGCGGACAGGCTGCGATCGCGCTCCCCCGCATCGGGTTCCTCAATCATCATGGTCGCGAAGAGCGCCATGCTGCGCGCCTGCTCCACCATGACCAGCATGTCGACCGCCCGATGCTGGAGGGCCTGAAATGACCCGATGGGTACGCCGAACTGCTTGCGGACCTTGAGATACTCGACGGTTTCTTCGTGCGCGGCGGTCATCGCGCCTACAGCTTCCGCGCTCACCGCGGCGATTGCGTGCGCAACGACTGTTTCAATGAGCGGGAACGCGGCACCCGCGACACCCAGCACGTCGCTATCCGGAACTCGCACGCCGGAAAATTCGATATCTGCCGCGCTCAGCCGGTCCTGTGTCGGATACACGCGGCGTGTCACGCCCGCCGCGTCGCCCCTCACCACGAACAGGCCGATGCCGTCACGCTCGCGCCTGCCGCCCGACACCCGCGCCGACACCACGAGGAGATCGGCATTGCCGCCATGCAGCACGACGCGCTTGGCGCCGTCGATCACCCATGCGTCGCCTTCGCGCCGCGCGGTGGCCGCCACGTCCGCCAGGTCGTAGCGCGACTGCGCTTCGCTGTGCGCAAAGGCTATCAGCAATTCGCCCTGCGCGATCTGCGGCAGAATCGCCGTGCGTTGCGCCGCGTTGCCGCCAAGGCGCACGAAGCCGCCGCCCAGCACGACCGTTGCGAGGTACGGCTCGACCGCGAGGCCGCGGCCGAGCGCCTCCATGACGATCATCGTCTCGACAGGACCGCAGTTGCTGCCGCCGTATTCCTCATCGAATGAAAGACCCAGCAGCCCCATCTCCGCATAGCGCGCCCATTGCGCGCGGCTGAAGCCGTCCGGCTCCACGAGGTACTTCGCACGCTGCTCGAAACCGTACTCGTCCTTGACGAGACGCTCGACGCTATCCTTGAGCATGCGTTGCTCATCGGTGAAATCAAAGTCCATAGCCCATGCTTCTCCGCTGTTCGACCGTCGCTCAAAGTCCCAATACCGACTTGGCGAGAATGTTCTTCTGAATCTCGTTGGAGCCGCCCACAATCGAAACGTGACGCGCAAAGTAGTGGTTCGGCGCGATCGTCAGCGCCCATTCGGGCTCGCGAACCGCGTCGCCAAGACCGCGCAGGAAGTCGATATCGAGCGGCAACGCATCCGGCCCCGCCACTTCCAGCAGCAGTTCGGCGGAAAGTTGCTGGAGTTCCGAACCCTTGATCTTCAGGATCGAAGTCTTGGGGTCCGGCACATGGCTCTCTTGCGCACGGCTTTCGGCGATCACGCGCATCTGCGTCATTTCCAGCGCCTTCAACTCCACTTCCACGGCCGCGACCCGCTCCCGAAAGCGCGGGTCGTCCCAAAGCACGCCGTCCCCGCAGGGCACGCGCTTCGCGAGGTCCTTTGCACGCCGCACGCGCATCTTCGAAACGCCCACGCGTGCAATGCCGCTGCGCTCGTTGCCGAGTAGATACTTGGCGTAGTCCCAGCCCTTGTTTTCCTCGCCGATGCGATTCGCAACCGGCACGCGCACGTTGTCGAAGAACACCTCGTTGGTTTCGTGGTGGCCGTCGATCGTGATGATCGGGCGCACCGTCAAGCCCGGCGTCTTCATGTCGATCAGCAGGTAGGTAATGCCCTGTTGCTTCTTCCCGCTCGAGTCCGTGCGCACGAGACAGAACATCCAGTCGGCGTGATGCGCCGTAGAGGTCCAGAGCTTCTGCCCGTTGATGACGTAGTGGTCGCCTTCTCGAACCGCCTGGGTGCGCAGTGCGGCCAGATCCGAACCCGCGCCCGGCTCGGAAAAGCCCTGGCAGAACCAGTATTCGAGGCTCGCGATGCGGGGCAGGAAGTGGCGCTTCTGCTCTTCGCTGCCAAACGCGATCAGCACCGGGCCGATCATGTTCACGTTGAACGACAATGTTTCGGGCGCCGGGGCCATGTGCAGCTCTTCCTTGAAGATGTATTGCTGCACGGCGCTCCAGCCGGTCCCGCCCCACGCCTTGTCCCACGCGGGCGTCGCCCAGCCGCGCTCGTAGAGAATGCGTTGCCAGCGGCGCAGGTCGGCCGCCGAATAGCGCTGCCCCAGGGTGGCCTTGCGTCGAATGTCGGCGGGCAGCGCTTCCTTGAAGAAGGCTCTCACCTCATTGCGGAACGCCAGTTCTTCGTCGGTATATCGCAGATCCATGAGTGTCTCGTTTCGTTTTCTTAGGCTCGCCTGGCGTGTGCCACTCAGGCCAGCGTTCCCGCTTCTTTCAGCTCGCCAATGCGGCCCGGTTCGAGCCACGCAGCCAGCGCGGCGTCGACCGTTGCCGCGTCGGGCGCTTCAGGCGCGGTCGGTTTCGCGGGCACCGTGGCGGAAAAGCGCGGCGCCGGAGCGGGCTGCACGATGCCGTCGACTTCGATGAACGTGCCGCGCGCCTTCAGATGCGCATGCTCGGGTGCCTCGGTCCACGACAGCACCGGTGCGAAGCACGCGTCCGAATGCTCGAGCAGCGTGGTCCATTGCTCGCGTGTGCGGCTCTTGAACTTCAGCGCAAACAGGGCGCGCGCGGCAGGCCAATTGCTTTCGTCAAGCTGAGCGCCGAGGGTTCGCGTGTCGATGTCGAGCAAGCGCAGCAGTTCGAGATAGAACTTGTCCTCGATCGGGCCGATGGTGATCCACTTGCCGTCCGCACATTCGTATACGTCGTAGAAGTGTGATCCGGAGTCCGTGATATTCGTCCCGCGCCCGTCACGCCAGATACCGGCTGCCTGCATGCCGAAGAACGTGGTGGCAAGGTTGGCCGTACCGTCGACGATCGCGGCATCCACGACCTGGCCTGAGCCGCCGTTACGCGCGTGCAGAATTGCCGAGAGCAGCCCCATCGCGAGATACAGCGAACCGCCGGCATAGTCGCCGATCAGGTTCAGCGGTATCGACGGCGGCTGATCGCAGCGCCCGATCGCGTTGAGCACGCCGGTGATCGCAATGTAGTTCAGGTCATGCCCCGCGTACTGCGCGAGTGGTCCGTCTTGCCCCCATCCCGTGATGCGCCCATAGGCGAGTTTCGGGTTGCGACCGAGGCAAACCTGCGGACCGAGCCCCAGGCGCTCGGTCACACCAGGGCGGAAGCCTTCGATCAAGGCGTCGGCGCGCTCCACCAGAGAAAGCACGAGTTCGACAGCCTCCGGGTCTTTCAGGTCGAGCGCGATCGTCTTCCGGTTGCGCAGCAACAGGTTGTAGCGCAGCGGGCGCTCGATACCGAGCTTGACCGGCTGGCGACGCTCGATGCGCAACACCGTCGCGCCCAGGTCGGCGAGCAACATCGCGGCCATGGGGCCCGGCCCGATGCCGGCCAGCTCAATGATTCGGATTCCCGCGAGCGGACCCATCGTTCAACCCTTGCGCGCATGGGCGCGCATGGCGTCCCATTGTTCGTCGGTCCAGTCCTGCATGGCACGGAAGGTCGGGCCGCCAACGCCCTGCATCCAGCGGCCGCCGTCGATGACGATCATGTCGCCGGTGATGTAGCCGGACCCATCCGATGCCAGATACGCGTAAAGATCGGCGAGTTCCTTGTGATCGCCGAAGCGGCGCAGCGGAACGGAGCGCTCCTGCGGTTCGACCTGCGAGCCCGGCGGATACAGTTGCTCCCAGGCGCCGGGCGTAGGGAAAAGTCCGGGCGCCACCGCGTTCAGACGGATGCCCTTCGGGCCCCACTCGACCGCAAGGCTACGGGTCATCGCGAGAATGCCCGCCTTCGCCGCGGCGGAGGGCACCGTAAAGGCCGAGCCGGTCATCGTGGGCGTAGACACCGTGCTAATCACGTTGCCCGCGTGGCCCGCGTCGATCCAGCGCTTGCCCGCCGCGATCGTGCAATAGAAGCTACCGTGCAGCACGATGCCGAGCACCGCGTCCACCGCGCGCGGCGAAAGGCTCTCCGTGCGCGCGATGAAATTCGCCGCAGCGTTGTTCAGCAGCACATCGAGCGGGCCGTCCTGCCAGATCGTGTCCATCATTGCCTCGACGGATTCCGCGCTGCGCACGTCCGCCTGCACCGTCGTGACGCGTGCGCCGGGCACCGCGCCGCGAAACTCGTCGGCGGTCGCGCCGAGCACTTCCTTGCGGCGGCCGCAGATGACAAGATCGGCACCCAGTTCGAGATAACGTCGGCCGATACTCTTGCCGAGCCCCGTGCCACCGCCGGTGATCAGGATTCGTTTGTTCTTCAGCAGGTCAGGCGTAAACATTGGCATTGAACTTCCTGTAGAGACAGCAATGAAGAACGTCGGCTTCAGGCGCCCGTGAAAACCGGCTTGCGCTTTTCCATGAAGGCCTTCACGGCTTCCGTGTGATCGCTCGTTTGACGCGCCAGCGGATTGAGATCGGTCTCCAGACGGCATGCGTCCTCGATCGAGTTGCCCGCGTTGACGAGGCTCGCCTTCAGGAGCGCCAGCGTCACCGGCGGATAGCTCGCAAAGCGAGCCGCGGCCTCGATCGCCGCATCGAGCGCGTGTCCGCTCACCGTCAGCTCGCTGACGAGGCCGATGCGGCGCGCCGTGGTTGCATCGATGACATCGCCCTTCAGCATCAGTTCGCGCGCCTTGCCGCCACCCACCTTTTGCGGGAGCGTCCAGAGAATCCCGGTGTCGGGCAGCAGGCCTACCTTGCCGAAGGCACACGAGTATTTCGCCGTCTCGGCGCTGACCACGACATCACAGGCAGCAGCCAGCGAGACGCCCGCTCCGTAGCACGTGCCTTCCACTGCCGCGACGACGGGCTTCGTGCCGGTATAAATCAGCTTGAACAGACGCACGCCCACCGCAATGCGCTCACGCAGCGCGAGCAATGGCGGCGTGGCCGCGTGCATTTCCGAGAGGTCGCCGCCCGCACAAAAATGACCGCCCGCTCCCGTCAGCACGATGGCGCGCGTATCGGGGTCGTCGTTCATGAGTCGCTGAAACACCTCCGTCAGCGCGAGCCGCATCTTCATGGAGAACGCGTTGCGGCGCTCGGGATAGTTCATCGTGACAACGCTCACGTCGCCTTCACGGCGCACCTGCACGACCTCGTCGGCGCCCGCAGTCATTTCCTTCTGCTCGATACTCATCGCATGGGTCCCCGCGCTCACTCGCCGGTGAAGACCGGTGTGGTCTTTTCCATAAATGCCTTGCAGGCAGCCTGATGGTCTTTCGACTGACGCAGGATGGGCTGATAGTCGATCTCGGCGCGCAGCGCGCCTTCCATGGTCGTCGCGGCGTTGGTGAGCGACTCCTTCAACAGCGCCACGCCGAGCGGTGGCAACGCCGCAAGGCCGAGTGCAACTTCAATCGCCCTGGCGCGCGCCGCGCCCGACTCGACCACTTCGTTTGCGAGGTCGATTGCCGCGGCCTTGTTACCGTCGATCTCCGTGGCGAGCGAAAGCATCTCGCGCGCGCGGGCCATGCCAATGCGCTTCGGAAGCGTCCACAGAATGCCGGTATCTGGAATCAGCCCCACGCGCAGAAACGCAGCGCAAAAACGCGCGCTCGACGCTGCGACGACGTAATCGGCCGCCACCGCGAGCGACAGGCCAGCGCCGAAGGCCACGCCTTCCACCGCCGCCACAACGGGCTTCGGACCCGCTTGCATTTCGCGCACCACCATGCACGATTCCGCCAGAATTTCGCGGCTTTGCAGGATCGTGCGCTTCGTCATCTCGGAGATGTCCGCACCCGCGCAGAAATGCTCGCCCGCGCCAGTGAGTACAATTGCGCGCGACTCTGGGTCGTCGACCATGAGACGATGCACCGTGTCACGCAGCAACTGGCGCATCTGGCGCCCCATCGCATTGCGGCGTCGCGGATTGTTCAACGTCACGATCGCGACCGGCCCCTCGCGGGTCACCTCGATCAGCGCCGCCGTTTCGGTTGCTGCCGTTTGTTTTTCGCTCATGTTGGCTCCCTTCAGTCGGCCACGAACACCGGCTTGCGCTTTTCCATGAAGGCGCTCACGGCTTCCTGGTGTTCGCGGCTGCGGCGCAGGATGGGCTGCAGGTTGACTTCGGCTTCGATCGCCTCGTCGAGCGTGCGGATGCCCGTCGCGAGCGCGGCCTTCAGATGCGCGGTGGCGACCGAGGGCAATTCGGCGTACTGTTGCGCCACCTTCAAGGCCGCGTTCAGCGCCTCGCCGGGCTCGACGACCTGATTCGCAAACCCGGTCTCGCCCGCTTCTACTCCGTTGAACTCGCGCGCGCCCAGCATGAGCTCACGTGCGAGGCCGCCGCCCACGCGTTGCGAGAGCGACCAGTAGAGCCCCGTATCGGGCAAAAGCCCGACTTTCACGAACGCGCTCGCATAGCGCGCCGCCGACGATGTGACGACGTAGTCGCAAGCCGCTGCGAGCGAGAGGCCTGCGCCAAACGCAAACCCTTCGACCGCGGCAACAACCGCTTTCGGGCCTTCGACCATCAGTCTGAAGATATCGAGCGGCAGTTCATTGCGTTGCCGGTACTCGAGCACCTTGCGCGTCTGCATCTCCGAGATGTCGCCGCCCGCACAAAACGTATTGCCGGCGCCGGTCAGGACAATTGCGCGGCAACTTTCCTCGTGATGCATCAGACGATAAAGTTGCGCATACAACGTCTGACGCATCTTCAATGAAAATGCGTTGCGGCGTTGGGGATAATTCAATGTGACGATCGCGATTGCACCGTCTTGCTGGACCTGGACGATCTCTGTCGCGTCGCCGCCGATCTCTACGCTCATCTGTCCGTCTCCCATGCAAAACTGTTGACCGTGGCCTGGGCGGCCGCCGTGTCTTACAGCGTTTCCTCAGTTCCGAGAATCACCGTGGCCTGGCTCGAGAGCACGCCGCCGTTGCCGTGTGCGATGGCCAGCTTCGCGCCGGGAATCTGGCGTTCGCCGGCGCGCCCCGTCAGCTGCCGCATCGACTCTTCGATCAGGAAAAGCCCATACATGCCGGGGTGAACGCAGGACAACCCGCCGCCGTTGGTATTCACCGCGAGCCGGCCGCCCGGCGCGATGGCCCCGTCCGCGACGAAGCGGCCGCCTTCGCCCTTGGGGCAGAAGCCGAGGTCTTCCAGGAACAGAATGGTGTTGATCGTGAATGCGTCGTACAGCATCGCGACGTCGATATCGCTTGCCTTCACGCCCGCCATTTCATACGCGCGCCGGCCCGATTGCGCGGCCGCCGTCACCGTGAGATCGGGCATGCTCGCAATTTCGCGGTGTGACGTGGCCGAAGCCGCGCCGAGCAGATAGACGGGCTTGTCGGTCAGATCGCGTGCGCGGTCGGCGCGCACCATGACGACGGCCGCCGCGCCATCCGTCACGAGGCAGCAATCGCGTACGGAAAGCGGGTCGGATACGAGACGCGCGCCCATCACGTCATCGATCGACAAGGGCGTGCGCATGTACGCATCCGGGTTGAGCTGCGCCCATTTGCGCGCGGCGACGGCCACCTCGGCCAGATGTTCGCGCTTCGTGCCGAACTGGTGCATATGCCGCGCCGCCGCGAGCGCATAAGACGAGACCGGATTCATCGGCTTGTACGGGCTCTCCCACGGCGAGGGACGCGACGACTGCACGAGCTTGCCCGCCGCGCTGCGCTGGTTGCTCCCATATGCGATCAGCGCGACGTCGATCTGGCCCGTAGACAAGGCCATCGCCGCAGTGTGTGCGTAAATCTCGAACGCCGAGCCGCCGCTTCGGTTGTTGTCGGTGAACTTCGGGTTAATACCGAGGTACTCGGCAAACGTGAGACCCGAGAGCATGTCGTCGGGCGTGCACACGAACAGGCCATCCACATCGCCGGGCGTGAGCCCTACCTGGGCCAGCGCGTCGACGCAAGCGCGCGCAGCAAGGTCCATTGACGACAAGCCAGGCGCTTCCCCCATCCCATAGGTGGCGCCTGCCACCAGTGCGGTACGCCCGCGCAAGTTGAATTCCATTCGATCTACCTTTCATCAGGTGCGACCGGCTCTTGACGGCCGGTTGCGGGTTAGCGGGCGTCAGGCTGGTTCGAATACGAGCAGTGCCGCATCCCCCCGGTAGACGATCTTCGCCTGCACGGGCATGCCAATGCGCACGGCCTCCGGCTCGATGCCCTCAACGCAGCTGAGCATGCGCACACCTTCCTCCAGATCGATCACTGCGACGTTGTAGCTCGGCGTGGGCGACTTCTGGCGCACGACCGTGGTGGAATAAACCGTGCCTTTCCCGCACGCGTCGACCCATTCCAGATCGCGCGCCCCGGTGACCGGCTCGGCCACGCGCGGATAGAACACATAGCGGCCGCTGCTGCGGCTGCGCTGGATCATCAAGCGGCCCTCGGCCAGAAACTTCTGATAGTCGACTTCAGGACAAAGAGAGTCCATTCCCCGCTCCTCCAAATCGTTTTTGCCTTAGGGCTCCCGCGAATCGAGCCGCTATGTCGGGCCAAAATGGAACAAATAACCGAACACTGTTCCAAATATTAAACGCACCGGAAGCGTGCTGTCAACGGTGGGAAAGCCCTGTCGTGCCCCGCCCCACAAGGCTGACACTACATCCCGGCGAAATTCCGGACGCACCTCGGACAAACCCGCGCCAGCCGGTTTCTGCGCTTGACGGCCACCTGATCCATCGTTTACTTTATCGAACATTGTTCAACATTTTGAAGAGACCGGGGTGATTCGGGAGTGGTCAGCGGGGCAACCTGGCCCGCTCCGAAAGACGAATCCTGGCCCGATCCGGAAAACCGCCAGTAAGAGAGCTCGAAGTGACATACGAACTAACAGACGACCAGGTTCAGATCCGCGATCTCATCCGTCGCGTCGCAAGGGAGCGTGTGGCACCGCGCGCCGACGAGATCGACCGTACGGCCGAGTATCCGCATGACATGTATGCACTGCTTAAGGAACTGGGCCTCTTCACGTTGCCGTTTCCGGAAGCGTATGGCGGCGCCGGCAGTGTGATGTCGGCCTGTATCGCCGTCGAGGAGTTTGGGCGAGTTTGCTACAACACCGGCTATTTGCTGGTCGTGCAATGGACGCCCTTTGGCGCCATTCTCGAAGGAGGCACGGACGAACAGAAGGCACGCCTTCTGCCCGGACTCGCATCCGGCGAATTGCGCGGCGCGCTCTCGATTACCGAATCTCAAAGCGGCTCCGACGTATCCGGCATTCGCACCACAGCGCGCCGCAAGAACGGCGGCTATGTGCTCAACGGCTCAAAAATCTGGTGCACGAACTCGCATATTGCCGACTTCATTCTCGTCGCGGCAAAGACGCTCGATGAGGAAGGGCAGCCGCTGGGGATCAATCTCTTCGTCGTCGATCGCAACACGCACGGGCTCACCATCGGTAATGAAGAAGACAAGATGGGCGCGCGAGGCGTAGCGTCTTGCCCCCTCTATTTCGACGACGCCTTCATTCGCGCGGAAGACCGTCTCGGGCCGGAAGGCGGCCAGGGATTCAAGGTGGCCATGGAAGCGCTCAACACGAGCCGCCCCATCGTTGCCGCGCGCGCGGTCGGCATTGCGCAGGGGGCGATCGACCATGCCGTCAAATTCATTCAGGATCGCGTAGCGTTCGGCCAGACCATCAGCAACTTCCAGGGTGTGCGCTGGATGATTGCCGACATGGTCACGCAGACCGAAGCCGCGCGCCAACTTGTCTACCGCACCGCGTCGCTCGTCGACGCGGGCGTAAGCGGACGCGAACTCGCTCCAATGGCTGCGATGGCGAAGATGTTCGCATCGGATGTCGCCATGAAGGTCGCGACTGACGCCGTACAGCTTTTTGGCGCTGCCGGCATCTCCAACGAGTACCCGATAAACCGGTATTTCCGCGACGCAAAAGTTGTGCAGATCATTGAGGGCACGAATCAAATCCAGCGCAACATTGTCGCGGACAACGTGCTGGGCCGCATCAAGAAGAACTGAAAAAGACAGTTGAGCTAACAAGCGAGCGACAACAACAGAGGACAGGCAATGGAAGAAGTCGAAACGGTTGGTTTGGGTATTCACTGGGAGGACCTGCCCGTTGGACGCAAGTTCAAGACCGTGGGCCGCACAGTCACCGAAACGGACGTGGTGAATTTCGTATCCGTGACTGGCATGCTGGAAGTGCTGTTTACCAACACAGAGTTTCTAAGGGAGCAGTCCGCGATCAAGGGACGCGTCGCGCCGGGAGCACTCGTGTTTACGCTCATGGAGGGGCTGCTCACGCAGGCCACCATGCAGGGCGTCGGCTTCGCGTTCCTCAACATGGAGCTGGATATCAAGGGTCCCACCTACGTGGGCGACACGATTCATGTGGAATGCGAAGTCATCGAATGCCGGCCTAGCAACGGGCGTCCAGGACTGGGTCTCGTACGCACGCGTAATCGCGTGATCAAGCAGGACGGCACGGAAGTGATGGTGTACACGCCGCTCAGACTCGTGAAGGGCAAAGAATACAAGGCCTGAGCATGGAAAATCCACAACAACCCCTCGAACGGGCCACGGGCCCGTTAGCCGGTGTGCGCGTGATCGACCTGACCATCAACGTGCTCGGTCCGGTCGCCACACAGCTGCTCGGCGACATGGGTGCGGACGTCATCAAGATCGAACCGCCCGAAGGCGACCAGAACCGCAAGAACGGCCCCGGCCGCAATCCCGACATGGCCGTGTTCTATACGATCATGAACCGCAACAAGCGGAGCGTGATCCTGAACCTCAAACAGGCCGAGTGCCGCGAAGCGCTGCTCAAGCTTGTCGAATCGGCCGACGTCATCGTGCACAGCATGCGTCCGAGCGCCGCCGAACGGCTCGGCATCGGCTACGAAGCCGTACGGGCGCGCAACCCGCGCATCGTCTACGCGTCGGGCGCCGGCTACCGCATCGACGGCCCCTACAAGGACCGCCCCGCCTTCGACGACGTGATCCAGGGCGAAACCGGCATTGCCGCGATGAACCGTGACGCTGACGGCTCGCCGCGCTACTTCCCCACCGTGATCGTCGACAAGTTCTGCGGTTACGTGCTGGCCTCCTCAATTGGCATGGCGCTCTATCACCGCGAGCGTACCGGCCTCGGTCAGCTCGTCCATGTGCCGATGTTCGAAACGATGCTGCAGTTCAATCTTTTCGAGCATCTCTGGGAAGGCGCGCTGGGCTCCAATGACGGCACGGGCCTTGGCTATCCGCGCATGTTCTCGCCGTATCGCCGCCCGTATGCGACGAAGGACGGCCATATCTGCCTGCTTGCGGTGAACAACGAGCAATGGCGCCGCGTGCTGTGCGCGATCGATGCGGCGCATCTGCTGGATGACCCGCGCTTTTGCCACATGACCGAGCGCATGCGCAACATCAACGAGTTGTACCGCATCGTCGGCGACGCCATCCGCAATAAGACCACGGCTGAATGGAACGCCATTTTTGCCTTGGCGGACGTTCCGCACGGTCCCGTGCGCGACCTGAAAGACCTGATGCACGACGCGTACGTCAAGGAAACCGGCTTCTTCCAGCGCTTCGATCACCCGACCGAAGGCGACATGGTCATGACCTCGATCCCGGTGCATTTCTCCGAGTCGCCCGGCAACGTTCGCTATCTGCCGCCGAATCTCGGCGAGCACAGCATCGAAGTCCTGATCGAAGCGGGCTATAGCGCAAGCGAAGCCAGCGCGCTCGTCGCCCGTGCCACGGGAAAAGGCCAAGCCGTTACGGAAGCGTTGAGCAAAGACTAACTGGCGCGAACGCGCCTCGCACATCACGGAGGGGAACCAATGAAGGGGCTCAAGGAGAAGGTCGTCATCGTAACCGGCGCCGCGGGCGGGATCGGAACCGCCATCAGCAAGCGATTCGGCGAGGAAGGCTCGACCGTCGCGCTGTTCGATCTGAACGAAGAAGGCGCAGCACGTGTCGCGGCAGAAATCGAGGCGGCGGGTGGCAAGGCGCGTGCGTACCGTGTCGACATCACGGATCACGAAGGCGTGCATGCCGCGGTGGCCAAAGTCGAGGAAGACCTCGGTCCGATCGAGGTTCTGGTCAACAACGCGGGCTGGGACATGGGTTCGTTCTTCCTGCAAACGGAGAAGCCGTTCTGGGACAAGGTCGTCGCGATCAACCTGTACGGCCCGCTGAATATGCACCACGCCGTGTTGCGCCGCATGGCTGAGCGCGGCCGTGGCCGCGTCGTGAACATCTCGTCCGATGCGGGACGCGTGGGCTCCTCGATGGAAGCCGTCTATTCGTTCTGCAAAGGCGGTCTCATCGCGTTCACGAAAACCATGGCGCGCGAAATGGCGCGCCAGCATATTCCCGTCAACGTCGTGTGCCCCGGCCCCACCGCGACCCCGCTGCTCGACAACCTCGCGCAAGGTGAGAAAGGCGAGCGCATCAAGGCGGCGCTCGTGAAGGCCGTGCCTTTCGGCCGCATGGGCGAACCGGGCGATATCCCCGGCACGGTTGCCTTCCTCGCGAGCGACGACGCCGCTTTCATCAGCGGCCAGGTCATCAGCGTGTCCGGCGGCCTGACGATGGCCGGCTAACCGGCGTCTCGAACCTGCTCAATAAACAACATCGGAATACGACATGGAATTCAGGGACATTATCTACAAGGAAGCGGATGGCGTCGCGACGATCACCATCAATCGCCCCAACGTCTATAACGCGTTCAACGCCAACACCTGTGAAGAACTGATCAAGGCCTTCGGTCTCGCGGGATGGAACAAGGACATCGGCGTCGTGGTGCTCACCGGCGCCGGCGAAAAGGCGTTCTGCACCGGCGGCGACCAGTCCGGCGACGGCTACAACGGCCGCGGCACCGTGGGCCTGCCGATCGAGGAACTGCAAAGCATTATCCGCGACATTCCGAAGCCGGTGATCGCACGCGTGAACGGCTACGCGATCGGCGGCGGCAACGTGCTCGTGACGATCTGCGACCTCGCGATCGCTTCCGAAACCGCGATCTTCGGCCAGGTCGGCCCGAAGGTCGGTTCGGTCGATCCGGGTTTCGGCACCGCGTACCTCGCGCGCATCATCGGCGAGAAGCGCGCACGGGAAATCTGGTACATGTGCCGCAAATACAGCGCGAAAGAGGCACTCGACTGGGGTCTCATCAACGCAGTCGTGCCCCCCGAGCAACTCGATGCCGAAACGAAAAAGTGGTGCGACGAGATTCTGCAGATGAGCCCCACGGCCATCGCGCTGGCGAAGCGATCGTTCAATATCGATACCGAGAATATTCGCGGCATCGGTGCGTTCGCAATGCAAGCGCTCGCAATGTATTACGAAACCGACGAGTCCAAGGAAGGCGGCAATGCGTTCCGCGAAAAGCGCAAGCCGGAGTTCCGCAAGTACGTGAAGTAAGCGGGAGAATGGCACGCAGGGCGACGCCTGGTTTTGGCGCCGCCCTGCGTGCGCTTGCTACATTGCAGTTGACGTTCAGTACTTGCGAAAATTTACGCCGACACGCGTGCCAAGCCCCGGTAGCCGGTTCATGGGGCGGCTGCCATGCTCCGGCGCCGCTTCGCCCCACGCGAACCATACATCGGGCTCGCGGGTGTCTCCTACACGCCGCCAGCGCCCGTCCACCTGCGGATTCTTGAGCGTCCCAAGACCGACGAGACGCCCGCGCGGATCGGGCACGAACTCCCACTCCTCGCCAAAGGCCGAGTAGCGGATACCCTCCTGCCAGTAGCCATTCGCGCCGAAGTCGACCGTGCCGGTCACGTCATAAGTGAAGCGCACCTCGCCCTTTTCGTTGCCGAGAATCGCGAAGCCGAACATGTCGTTGCCGAGCGTGAAGTGCCCAAAGTCGATACTGCCATCCTTGTATCGCGTGGCCCATGTGTACCAGACGAGTTCCAGTTTCTCCTGTACCAGGGCGTCTTTCGTTTTGTAGATTTCGCCGCCCTCGTACATATGGATCGGATCAAAGCCGATCATGCCGCGCACCTTCTTGCCGAGAATCGTACCTTCCATCTCGAAGATGTTCGCGACGTAATACATGCCAGCATCGCGGCCCGGCAAATACCAGTGCATGCCGGGCTTCACCAGCCTGCCTTTGATATCCATGGCGTTCTCTTCGTACCAGCTGCAGTCGTCGGGTGTCCAGGTGACGTGGAAACGGTTGCCAGGCGCTTGTGGATGGCTGCGCCAGTGGATGCGCCCCTCTTCGAGCGATCGCGTAAAGCCGTCGTTCGGCACCGATGTCTTGCCTACCGGATGCATATGCATGCCGTCGTCGTGGCCAAGCGTCGTACACAGGTAGAAACGTCGGCGCGTGTCCTTCGCGTCGGTATTCAGGCCAGCGGGAATGCGTCGCATCGGACAGTAGATCTCACCGTCCTCGTCGCGTAGCGTCCCCCACAGGTAGAGCGCCTCGGGTGGCATGCCGAAGTAGGCGCGGTTGGACAACATGTCCTCGATGGTGGGCTCGAAGGCGCTGACGAGAGGCTGCCAGCCAAAGTCGCCGCGGCGCGGCATGGTGGGTTTGGTGTCGCTCATGGTTGAAGTGTCCATCGTCGTGGTGAGGTATTTGTAGCACCTCACCACTATACGTATACCGGCTCACGGAAGAAAACCGGTTGATTCGTCCACCTCATCAGACGTGCGCCCGTGGAGAAACAGGCAGGCCCGTATCGCAGCTACCGCATTGATTTATCGACTTTCGCAGTTGCGCGGGAGAGCACATCGCCATTGCGGAGAGAGAATTCGTTACATGTAACGATCGCGTGCGCTATATTGAACGCTGTTCGCTTATCGTAGCGACGAGACTGGACATGCCAAAATCCTCCGCCGAACGCGTCGCAGAATATCGCGCGCGAATAAAGACCGAAGGCATGGTGAGCCTGACGCTAGTCGTGCCGGCAGCCGACGTCGCGCTCTTCAATCAGTTCGCCACGCAACGCCGCGAGAAACTGCGCGAAGGCAGGCACCCTGCCGAAGCGCAACGCCAGCAATGGCTCACGATGCTGGCTGCAATGACACCTGCGCTCTCGCCGGCCGACGAACCGCGCCGCAAGCGCAATTCGCTCGGCACACCCATCACGCGTGCCCAGACGCTCTTCTTGTCGCTTCTGAAGCACATCATCGAGTTGGGATGGCCTGAGGGACTGCCTCTCGGCTCAGAACAGGATCTAATGAAAATCCACGGATCAAGCCGCACCACAGTGCGCGGCGCGATTCATCTGCTCGAGCACCACTCGATCGTGAGGGTGCAGCGTGGCACCGGCGGCAGCGTAATCGTCGCGCGGCCGGACCTGAACGCGACGATGCAGGGCGTCGGCGTCTATCTGGAGTATGCGGGCATCGCGCCGCGCGATATTCTCGCGACTCGCCGCGCGCTCGAATTGGCCGTCCTGCACCTCGCCATGGAACGACTCGATCAGGAAGGCGAACAACGTCTGCGTGATCAGGTGCAGGCCGAGGCGCAACTCGACGGCAGCGCAGGGGCCGATGCGCTCCTGCGATTTCATTTCCTGCTGGCCGAATTGTGCGGCGATCCCGCTCTGCGCCTTTTCGACGGCATCGTCCTGCAACTGGCCGACGCCCATTCCACGTTTCACCAGCGCAGCCGGCCCGAGCGAGACCGGGTCGTCGCCAGAATCAAGGCATACCATCGCGAGATTGCGTGGGCAATCATCGCCCGCGACAAGGACCAGGCTCGCGGGCAGATGACCGAGTACATCGCTGGGATCAGAACGTGGCTCGAATAACGTTCACGTTTCCCCGCGAACCTCAGCGACCGCCGATCTCGATCCACCGCCCGCTACGGCCGGATTCGATCACCGCCTCCACCACCCGGTGCGCGTGCGTGGCTTCCTCGAAGCTGGGTGACGGTGCCCGTTTTTGCTCGATGGCCTGGAGCATGTCGTGAAACATCCATCCCATCGACACCATATACGAAGGCGCGTTCTCCTTCGAGAACCCAGTTCCAGGCACCTCGAAATAGCGTGCGGGCGTTTCGAGCCACTCGCCTGCCGCAGTACCGAATTCGAATGGCTCCGGCTTTCCCGCATAAAGACGCGACGAAACACCATCGCCAAACGTGGGATCGACATAGAGCAGGCGTCCTTTCGTTCCCCAAAGTTCTGCGCGAATGCCCGGACCGTCGGCCACGGCCCAACTCGTCTGGACCGTGCCTAGCGCGCCGTTTTCCATGCGCAGCACGCTACAGCCGAGATCGGCGGTGTCCGGCGTGAATACGCTGCCGTCCGGCAGGCGCCATTGCTTGAGGCCCGTTGTGTCCGAACCGGCGGCCGCCTTCACCCGCCCGAGCAGCGGCATGAGCAGCAGCACCATGTGGCTGCCGAAATTGCGCCATGCGCTGCCACCGCTTTGCGCATCGGCAAGCCACTTGTAGGGCGAGACGCCGCCGCCGGGATAGGACGCGTGGGGATAGATGAAACCATCGTGGTTGCGCAGCGGCTGAAGCAGCTGAAAATTGAATCCGAGCGGTTCGCCGAGGAACCCTTCTGCGATCAGCGCCTGCATGTGCTTCGCTGCGGGCACCCAACGAAACTGTGCATCGACGACCCCAACCAATCCTTTCTTCGCCGCGAGTTCGCTCTGCGCAACGGCATGCTCCGTATCGACCGCAAAGGGCAGCGCGTCATACACGTGTTTGCCGGCGTTGAGCGCAGCCATGACCATGTCGTAGCGATATGCAGGCCTGCTGCCGACATCGATGATGTCGAGCGTCGGATCGGCGACGAGATCGGCGACGTTCCAATACGCGCGCGGCACGCCGAATGCCTGCGCCGCCGCTTCGGCGGTCTCGCGGTGCGCGGTGCAGACCGCCGCCACCTCCACATCCCGCAGCAGCCGCCAGGCGCTGCCGTGCACTTTCAGGCTCCAGTTGGCGCCGATGATGCCGATTCTGCGTGTCACGATCGCTTCTCCATGTCTTGCTTCCGATGGGTTTATTGCACTCACGTCTGCACTCCGACATCGACGCGCAGTCGCTGCAGTTTCATGCTCTTGATAAGCCACTGGCCGTCGATCTTCTCGTAGGTCTCGACATAGTGGCCGTAGCCATGCAGCGCGCGATTCGGATACGCCGACTTCGCCCCCCAGCGCAACATGTCTTCCATTGCCCAGGTGCCGTTGGCCGTGGTGCTCGATGTGATATCGATCTCTGGGCAATGGCCGTGATGAACGCTTACGCATCCGGCAAGCGGGACACTGACCGCGCGCACGATGTTCTCCCTGCCCGCAAGAATGCATCCCGGCACATCGTCGCTGATGTCGAGTTGGCCATCAGGCGCGAACACTGCGCCGAATGCTTCCCAGTTCTTCGTATCGACACAGCGCAGATAACGCGCTTTGAGCTGCTTGATTTCCTCGATTGCAAGGAGTCGTTCGATGTCGGTCACGCAGGTTCCTCCATGGATCGACGTCTTCGGCACATTGCTTTGATACCCTTGAGAAACAATAGCACCGTCGGTACCATTATTCAATACGCGGATTCTGCCGTGTTCCCGCTCACTCACATCCCAATGAAAGGAGAAGCCGATGGAATTTCTGGATCGCAGGGGCGCGCTTGAAGGGCGCAGAGCCGTGTTGATTGGTGGTGCGGCAGGAATTGGCAAAGCGGTCGCGCTTGCGCTCGGCGAGGCCGGCGTTGACATCGCGTTTTGTGACATCGATGACGAAAGCATTGCAAGCACATCGGCGGCGCTAAGGGAGATGGGACGCCGCGTGTTCGACATGCATGCGGACGCCACACGAAGTGACCAACTCGCGCAGTTCTATAGCGAGACCGCGCGCTTCTTCGACGGTATCGATGTGCTTGTCAACGTGGTTGGCGGCACGTGCATGCAGCCATTCATGGAACGCGCGGAGCGCGATTGCGCCGACGACGTTCAGCGCAATTTCGGCTACGTAGTCGAATCGATGCGTCACGCGGTGCCGCTATTACAGCGCAGCGGGCGCGGCGGATCGATCGTGAATTTCACGACTATCGAAGCACATCGCGGTGCCGGCGATTTTGCCGTCTACGCGGGCGCGAAAGCGGCAACGACGAACTTCTCGAAAGCGATGGCATGGGAACTCGGGCCGCACGGAATACGCGTGAACCTGATCGCGCCCGATACGACGCCCAGCGCGGGCAACGCCGCAGCCATTCCCGAACCATGGCGCTCGCTCAACGCCGACGCCCCGGCCGAATGGTGGGCGAAGGCCTTTCAGATGTACATCCCGCTGCAAACGCCTCCTGCCGCGGACGACCTCGCCAATGCCGTGCTGTTCCTCGCATCCGACCTCGCGAGGTCGATCACAGGTCAGGTACTGCACGTGGACGGCGGTGCCGCAGCCGCCCTCGGCATGTTGCGCTGGCCTTACGACGAAGGCGCGACGCTCCCCGTTCCCATGGGCGGCACGTTGTGCAAACTGTTTGGTTAGCGCCGCAGCGCAAGCTCTCACTTATTTCCGTGCAGACGCACGCGGCAGTATGCCGTCCAGAAACAGCGTGAGCGCAAACTCCAGCGCGCCTCGCCGCTCGTTCTCGCGAGGCGGCTCGCCGAGGAAGCTGGCGAGACCGCCACTCGTCAGCGCGCCGAAACACGCAGCGGCCGCACGCGGCTCGGCAACAGCGATCTTTCCGTTGCGTGCCAGCGTAGCGAGATAGTCGGCGATGGGAGCCAGCGCCCTATCCTGCTGTTCTACGACGTGCCCCAGCATGTCGCCCAGTTCTTCCCTCGCCTCACTTACCGCCCGCCACATCGCGCGTATGCTCGGATCGGCGTGATAAGACTGAATGATTTCGCCGTAATCGCGCAGAACCGAGCGCGGCGAGCGGCGAGCATCGGTGGAGACCTGGGCAAGCGGATCGAGTAGCAGCGGAACGCCGCGCTCCATCGCCGCGCTCAGCAGACCGGCCTTGCTTCCATAGCGCCGGTAGATCGTGGACTTGCTCGCGCCAAACGAGGCCGCAATGCCGTCCATGGTCGCGGCTCGATAGCCCACAGCCATGAACTGCTCCAGTGTGTGATCGAGCAGTTCGTCCTGGCGCTTCGCCGCGTCGGCCTTGAATGGGCGCCCCCGCTTCGCACCTGGCAAAGCCTCGTCCTCAAGCGTGGCCTGCGGCCTTTTCACTGCGTTCATGGCGTGCCGATAGAGATTGCGTATGCATTACAGATATTGAAACCAGTACGCCTGAGATTGTAGCCCAGGGGCCACGTGTGCCGGACCTGCCAGACCCCCTGCACGCTCTATCGTCGCCATGACAACTTTCTACGTCATCAGTTTGCCCAGCCGGTCCGACGCAGCTACGGCGTCGTCGATCATCTCGTCGAAGATGGCTTCGACGTTCCTCACCGCATCGGCAAAGACCGCCGCGTGGCCGTAGTCGATCATGCCCTTGCGGGTGTCGCCAGTCACGTAGGCATCGTGTGCGAGCGCGCCCATCACGTGAGGACGGAATTGCTCGAATTCGGTCACCTGCGCGCGATCCAGCTCCAGGACCGCCTCAGCGCTCTCGTTGCGCAGCACGCGGTGGTGATCACGGATCGCAGACTTGACCACGACGCTCTCGCTGCCGTCGCCCGCCACCACCTTCGCCTTGACCTCGGGATGAATCCACAGCTCCTCGGCAACCATCATGCGCGTGCCCATGATGACGGCGTCGGCCCCCATCGCCAGCACGCCTGCAAGCTGGCGCCCCGTACCGATGCCGCCGCCAATCACGACAGGCAAGCCAACTTCCCGCGGCGCCTGCGCGGCCTGCACGATACTGCCGATCTGATAGATGCCGGGGTGGCCGCCGCATTCGTTGCCGACGACGATCACACCGTCGACGCCCATCCGCACGGCCGTATGTGCATAGCGCACAGCGGGCACCTTGTGCAAAACCTTGATGCCCGCCTCTTTGAGGATGGGCACGACCGCTTCCGGACTCGCGCCCGCCGTTTCCACGCAAGCGACTTTCTCTTCGATCAGAATGCGGATCTGTTGCTTGACGCGCTCCACGCCACCCGCTTGCCGTGATATGTAGAGATTGACGCCGAAGTTCTTCGCACCGCTGAGTTCACGGCAGGTCCGCAACTCGTTGCGAAATTCGTCGGCATCGGGAAAGCCGGCGCCGACGATGAACCCCATGCCGCCTGCGTTGACGACGGCGGCGACGTATCGAGCGTCGGACACGCGTGGCCCGAGACCGCCGCAAAGAATGGGGTGGCGAATGCCGAGCAGATCGGTGATTCGCGTCTTGAACATCTGTGGGCGCACGATGCGGTTTCCTCGCGCAAATCAGCGAAACGAAATCGTGTGGCCACCGTCCACCGCGATCGTCTGGCCATTGATATAGCCACCCGAGGGCGACGCCAGAAGCACGGCGAGCCCGGCAATCTCCTCGACTTCGCCGAAGCGTTGCGACGGATTGCGGCCACGGTACCATTCGACCATCGCCTCGTCTTCCCACTGCGATCGCGCCATCTCGGTCTTGAATGTGCCCGGCGCAATGCAGTTGGCAGTGACCCCCTTCGCTGCGAATTCCATCGCGAGGTTTCGCACCAGTTGCATGTCGGCGGCCTTGGTGAGCCCGTAGGTTCCCGTCACGGCGTCGCCGAACAGACCGACCACCGATGCCACCGAAATGAAGCGGCCATAGCCGCGCTCGATCATGCCCGGCATGGTCATCTGCGCGAGCCAGATATTGCTCTGCACGTTGACTTGCATGAACTTGTTGAACGTTTCGTCCGGCAGATCGAGGGCAGATCCAATCCAGGGATGAATTGCTGCATTGGCCATCACGATATCGACTCTGCCCCACTTGCCGTTCGCTGCCTCCACGAGATTTTGCAGCTCGGCCTTGCGCCCGATGTTGCAGGCAAACGGCATGGCCACCCGGCTGCCGATCTTTTCGTTGATGGCTTGCGCGGCGGTTTCGCACGCGTCGGCGTTACGGCCGGAAATGACGACCTTTGCACCGTGCTCTGCCATGCCGAGCGCGCTGGCGTACCCAATGCCGCGGCTCGATCCGGTGACAATGGCGACCTTATCGGTCAGGTCGAAAAGCGAAGAGCCCATGCGTACTCCACATAAGAATGGGGTGCCGATGAAGGAGAATCACCGTGCCAATTAGCCCTGTTTGCGTTTCTGCTGAGCGATGAACGCCGAGGCAATCTCGTGATGCTCATCGCTGAGCGTTGCCGCAAGCTGCCGCGCAAGCGTCGTGTCGAGCATCAGCGCCGCGCTGCGATGGAGGTGGAGATTCATCAGCTTCTTGGTTTCGCGCAGCGCGTGACGCGGTTGCTTGAGCAGCTTTTCGGCAAGCGCCAACGCTTCGTCCATCAGCTTGCCCGGCTCCACGACGCGGTTGGCGAGTCCGTATTCAACCGCCTGCTGCGCAGTGATGCGATCGCCCGTAAAGATCAGTTCCTTCGCCCGCAGCAGGCTCGTGTAGAGCGGCCACGCTACGGAAATACCATCGCCCACGACTAGACCGATGTTGATATGCGGTTCGGCCAGAAACGATTTCTCGGACATCAGAACGATGTCGCACAACGTGGCCATCGTCGCGCCCCACCCCACCGCAGGGCCGTTGACCGCTGCGATAATCGGAATCGGTACGTCGATGAAACCGTGTATGGTCTGGCGTGCGTTCTCTTGAACCCGCCGGGCGAACTCGGGGTCGTCGAGCGTCTTGACGAAATGGTTCATGTCTCCGCCTGCGCTGAATGCCCGCCCCGCACCCGTGAGAATGGCCACGCGCGCCTCGGGATCGTCAGCGAGCGCCGCGAATAGCTTTGGATAGCTAAACAACATCTCCGTAGTCGACGCGTTCAGATCGTCGGGCCGGTTGAGCGTGATGATGCGCAGGCCGCCATCTGCCGTGACTTGAATATCGTCTGGAAGGCCGTATAGATTTGTCATGTTTGGCGCCGTGGGGCCAGAGTTGCTGGATGAGCCGGCGCTACCGCGCCCGGGTTACGCGCCTTGTTCGGCGAATCGATTATTTCTGCACTTGCCACGCCATGCTGCCGCGTTGCTTTCGTTCCGCTAGCGCGGCCTTCTCGATGCGCAAGGCATCCTGGAGTGTTGCCAGCGCGCCCTGATCGATCACCTGCTTGACGGTTGCGACGAGGTCGGGACGACGGCTCGCAATCGTCTTCGCAACCGCCTTTGCCCGCTCCATCAACTGATCGTGACCCACCACCTCGTTCACAAGACCAATGCGCAACGCGGTTGCCGCGTCGATCGGCTCGCTCGTCAGGCTGATCTGCTTGGCCCACCTCGGGCCCACGATATAGGGCAGCCGCGCTGTCATGCCGCCGCCCGCCAGCGCGCCGATTTTGGTATGCGTGTCGGCAAAGCGCGCTCGCTCGGACGCAAGGATGAAATCGCATCCCATTGCAAGCTCGAACCCGCCGGTAACGGCGGCGCCGTTCACCGCCGCGATCACCGGCTTGGTGATGTGCGGCCACATGTCGATCATTTCTGCGACTCGCGCGCGCGGCGCATCAGGCGCGGAGAAGTCATTGAGGTCGAGCCCCGAGCAAAAGGCCGGATCGGCGCCCGTCACAATCAGCACGCGCAGGCTTTCGTCGGCTTCGAAGCGGCGCAGTGCTTCGACCAGCGCTTCGGTCAACGCAAGGTTCAGCGCATTGCGCGCCTCGGGCCGGTTCAGTGTAAGCGTGAGAACGGCGTCCTCACGCGTCGTGCCGAGCAGATCGGTTCTTGTTGCGTCCATGGCAGTGCCTCGATAAGGTTCAAGCCGTCGCCGCCAATGCCTCGTGTTGAATCTGGCACGCGTAGCGATTCAGGTGATAGTCCATGTTGCCGAACAACGCGTCGAGCACGAGATGGCGGCGATAGTGATGACCTACCTTGTATTCGTTCGTGATGCCATAACCGCCGTGCAACTGAATGCCTTGCTGCGTGACGAACTTCGCACTGCGCGTGGTCTGCGCCTTGCAGCCTGAGATCTCCAAGCTTCGCTTCGTGCTGTCCTCGCTGAGCGCAAGCAATGCACGGTGCAGTGTTGCGCGCGCCTGCATGGCATCGATCGCCATGTCGGCCATACGGTGTTGCAGCGCCTGGAAGCTGCCAATTGGAACGCCGAACTGCTTGCGTGTTTTCAGGTAGTCCGAAGCGAGTTCAATGGCGTCTTCCATATCGCCCACCAGTTCCGCGCAAATCGCAACGATGGCTTCGTCAACTGCGGCCTGTAGTCCTTCGTAAGCGCGCCCTGGCTCGCCGACGACATCGGCATCTGCCACGATCACGCCATCGAGCAGCAGATCGGCCGACGGCGTGCCGTCGAGCAGTGCGCACGTCTTGAGCGTCACGCCCGCCTGCTTCGGATCGACGAGAAAAATACCGATGCCGTCCTTGTCATCGGCCGCACCCGCGGTGCGAGCGACGACAAGCAGCCGGTCGGCAACGGGTGCACCTACCACGAGCGTTTTGTAGCCGTCCAGGCGCCAGGCGCCGTCTGCCGTCTTCTGCGCCGTGGCCGTGACGTAGTGCACCTGGCCTCGCGCCTCGCGCTCGCTGTGCGCGACCGCATAAACGGCTTCGCCGGAGACGATTTCCCCGAGCATGGTTTCGCGCTGTCCTTCGCGCCCACAGCGCGTGACGAGCGAGGCCGGAAACACGCCACACATCGCGTAGGGTTCGAGCACCAGTGCGCGCCCGATCTGCTCGGCCACGATGGCGCTCTCCACCGGCGAGAAACCGAGCCCGCCCATTTCCTGCGGCACCGCGATGCCAAGCCAGCCCATTTCTGCGAGCACGCGCCATGTCTCACGCGAGAAACCGCCGCGTTGCGAAGCCAGATTGCTGCGATGTTCGAACGTATAGCTCTTTTGCACGAAGCGCTGCGCGCTTTCCTGCAGCATCCGCTGTTCGTCGCTCAACTCGAAGTCCATGCTGCACCCTCTATCTACCGGCAATTGATGCGATCACCCGTAACGGGGATCGACGGCTGTTCCTGGATCGACGCAGGCGTCACAGATCGAACATCGCCTTCGCGATGATGTTGCGCTGGATTTCGGCCGTGCCGCCGTAGATCGTGCACGCGCGCCGGTAGAAAACCTCGGCGGCGAGGCCCGGCGCGTATTCGGGCCCGATAAACGACGCGTCGCGCAGTGCATGTTCCTCGTTCGGATCGGGGTAGAACACGGCGCCGTAGTCGCCAATCACCTCCAGCAACATCTCCGTGAGCTTCTGGTGAAGTTCCGAGCCTCGCACCTTGAGCATGGACCCGATTGCCATGCCGCCGCTACGCTCGTCGATCCCTTGATGCAGAATCTTCTGCACCGCCATATCGATCGCCCGAACCTCCAGTTCATGCTGCACGAGACGCGCGGCAAACGTGGGGTCCTGGATCAATGGCCTGCCCGCCGCGCGCTCGCGCGACGCGTAGTGCCGGATCTTGCGCAGATAACGCTTGAGCGCCGGTGCTTCGGCGCCGAGGAACGCACGTTCGTTAAAGAGCAGAAACTTCGTATATCCCCAGCCTTTATTCACTTCGCCGATCAGGTTCTCGGCGGGCACGCGCACGTTGTCGTAAAACACTTCGGCCAGGTGATGACAACCGTCGAGCGACCCGATTGGCCGCACTGTGACACCCGGCGTCGCCATGTCGAGCAGCAGGAATGAAATGCCCTTCTGCGGCTTCGCTTCGCTGTCCGTTCGTACCAGCACGAAGTTCCATTGGCCATAGGCGCCAAAGCTCGTCCAGATCTTTTGTCCGTTGACGATGTAGTGGTCTCCATCGCGAACCGCCGTCGTGCGCAGCGACGCGAGATCGGAGCCCGAACCCGGCTCCGAAAAGCCCTGCACCCAGAACACTTCGCCGCGCTGAATCGGTGGAAGAAAGCGGCGCTTCTGCTCTTCGTTTCCGAATTCGCAAATCACGGGTCCGACGAGCGACACACCCGCCTGATTCTGCGTTGGGGCGCCCGCCAGATAGCACTCTTCCTCGAAGATGTAGCGCTGCATCGCGGTCCAGCCCGTGCCGCCATCGGCGACGGGCCAATGCGGCACCGACCATCCGCGTGTTTCATGCAGAATGCGGGTCCAGCGCTGCGAATCGTCGTCGCCTGCGAGGAAGCCCTGCTGGCCGCGAAACGCCATATCCGCCGGCAGGTGCGCTTTGAGAAAAGCCCGCACTTCTTCGCGGAACGCAATGTCGGCGGGGTCTACGCGAAAGTCCATATTCTTTAGCTTCCAGCGTTTTCGATACGTTGAACAGGATCTGCTTCGGCAGCGCCGGCATTGCCGACCAGCGTGCGCGGCGTGGGCGGCATGCGATAAAGCTCCTCCACGACGCCGCGACGCCGCTCGAGCACGTTGCGCTGGCTAATCGCGCTCTTCGCGCTCAATTCACCGCTGTCGAGCGTGGGCTGCTCGCTTTCGAGCACAATGCGCGCGATACGGGCAGAACTGCCGCCGGGTCGCGCAGCGAGTTTGTCGATGCCCTTCTGGAAGAACGCCAGCACACCACGGCTGTTGACGATCTGATCGACGCTCGGCGTGAGCTCTTGAAGGTCGTCGCACAGCGCACGGCACGCTTCGATGTCGGGGAACACGAGTGCCGTCAGGTAATCGCGGTCGTGCCCCGCAATGACAATGTCGCGCGCATACGGGCCGAAAATGTTCAACGCATGCAGACGCAACTCGGCGACGTTGACCCACGTGCCGGTGGACAGTTTGAAATTTTCCGCAATGCGGCCATCGAAGCGCAGGCCGAGCTCGATACGCTGCGGGTCGATGAACGTTGCGGCGTCACCGGAGCGGAAATAGCCCTCCTCGTCGAACGAGGCGGCGGTGCGCTCGGGATCTTTCCAGTACCCGGGCGTGACACAGTCGCCAAGGAAGCGGATTTCCAGCTTTGCGCCAACCGGCGCCACCTTCACTTTGACGCCGGGCACGGGCAATCCCGCGATCGCCTCGCGCCGCGGATCCCAGGCTGCCGACATCGGCGTGGGGCCCGCTTCCGTGCCACCGATGCCCGACATGATGAGCACGCGCTGGCCTATCGTGCGTACGGCGAGTTCGTCGAGTTCGGCCCAGATGTACTCCGGCAGACTTGCGCCGCCGTAGTAGATCAGCGCGAGCTTGCTGAAGAATTTCTCGCGCAATGCCTTGTCGGCCTGAAGATGCGGAATGAGCGAGGCCAACCCTTGGGGCGTATTGAGGTAGACCACCGGCGCGATTTCACGCAACGCCTGCACAGTCGGGCCGATTTCCTCCGGCGTTGGCTTGCCGGGGTCCAGGTAGTACGTGCCCCCGCCGTACAGCACCATGCCGAAGTTATGCGTGCCGCCGAAGGTGTGATGCCACGGCAGCCAGTCAACGAGATCCGGCGGCCCGTCCTGAAGAAACGCGAACACCTGCGCGACCTGCTGGCGATTGCTGCACAACATGCGCTGCGGATAGATCACCCCCTTCGGTGCGCCCGTCGTACCCGAAGTGAACATGATCTTGCCCACCGTGTCCGGGCCCACTGCGTTGAACGCCTTTTCGACATCGGCGGTAACCGGCGTCTTCAGCCACTCCGCGACACGCGAACCGGCCCGGCCCTCCGGCAACGGGCCGACGACGACGCACTCCACGTCACCGAATACCTCGCGCAATGCGCGGCCATACTGCGCGCCGTCGTCCGCGAACACGAGCCCAGGTGTGCACACGGCCGCCAGTTGCTTGAGCTTCGAAAAGTCCTGCGATAAAAGCGAGTACGCGGGCGTGACCGGAATATAGGGAATGCCGACGTGCAATGCGGCAAGCGCAAAGAGCGCATGCTCGAAGCTTCGATCCGAAAGAATCATCAACGGACGCGACTGGGACAAACCGCGATCGAGCAGCGCCTGCCCCAGCGCACGCGCACCGTCGAACGCCTGCTTATAGGTGAGGGACTCCCACGACTTGCCGTCCGGCGTGCGGCGCGCGAGCAGCGCGCGCTCGGGCGTAACACTCGCCCAGTGTTCGAGCCGCTCCGTCAAGCGGACGGGATACGGTTCGAGCGGTTCCTTCAGTGCGTACACCACGCTGCCATCGGGTCTGCGCTCGACAATCGCTTCCATGCTGCCAAGGCGAATCGGGCGAAACGGTACATCCATGAGGGCATCGTGCGAAGCCGTACCTGCATCCATCTGAATCGTCCTGTTGTTATCTGGCAGGCCATGTCCTGAGAGCGTTCGCATCATCTTCCAGCAGACGCAATTCTTGCAGCTCCATAGCAACCAATAATTGAACGTTGATCATCATGTTGAACCAGCATAACGCGAAATCGAACGGACGTCTATCCGGTTGTCACCCGCAAGGAAACTCAGATGCGCAACTCGCATCTGACGCGAATACGCGTCGAAATGCGCGGCTCGATCGCATCCTTGCGCACTGCACAATAACGTGGACATAAAACAAGAAATGCGCTAATTTATGAATGTCATTCATATTGTCAAACTAGACGCGCAGGTCGTAGCCGAGCGCCGGATCAAGGAGCCATCATGTCGGATGAGGTTGTCGTCACCGCTGCCGTTCGCACGGCGATTGGAGATTTTGGTGGTGCCCTGGCGAGCGTTCCGCCTACGCAACTTGGCGCGACGGTCGTTCGCGCGCTGCTCGACCGCACGAATCTGCCGGGCGACGATGTCGGCCACGTGGTGTTCGGCAATGTGATCCATACGGAGCCTCGCGACATGTACCTCGCGCGCGTGGCGGCGCTCGAGGGCGGCGTGAGTGCGGACGCCCCGGCGCTGACACTCAACAGGCTGTGCGGCTCCGGCCTCCAGGCCATCATTTCCGCCGCCCAGGCCATCGCGCTCGGCGAGACCGAAATCGCCATCGGCGCAGGCGCGGAAAGCATGTCGCGCGCAGCGTACGTTGCCACTAGCGCGCGTTGGGGCTCACGCATGGGCGACATCCGCCTGATCGACATGATGGCCGGCGCGTTGACGGACCCGTTCAGCGCTTGCCATATGGGCGTGACGGCGGAGAACGTCGCGAAGAAGTACGGCGTTTCGCGCGACGACCAGGACCAGCTCGCCGTCGAGTCGCACCGGCGCGCCGCACGAGCCATACATGATGGCCACTTCCGCGAGCAAATCGTGCCTGTAGCACTCCGCACGAAAAAGGGCGACAGCGTGTTCGATACGGATGAGCATGTGCGGCCCGGCACGACCGCCGCGGATCTCGCCAAGTTGCGTCCCGCATTCCAGAAGGACGGGACCGTGACGCCCGGCAACGCGTCCGGCCTCAACGACGGCGCTGCGGCAGTCCTGCTGATGGCGCGCCGCACGGCCGAGCAACGCGGCCTTCGTCCACTCGCGCGGCTCGTGTCCTGGGCTCACGCAGGCGTCGATCCTCAATACATGGGCATTGGCCCGGTGCCTGCAACACGCAAGGCATTGCAACGCGCGGGCTTGACCGTGGCGGATCTCGACGTGATCGAAGCGAACGAAGCATTCGCCGCGCAGGCTTGCGCCGTCGCGAAGGAGCTGGAATTCGACAGCGCCCGGGTCAATCCAAACGGCTCGGGCATCTCGCTCGGCCATCCGATCGGCGCGACCGGCGCCGTCATTGCGGTGAAAGCGATTCACGAGCTGCACCGTTGCGGCGGCCGCTATGCGCTCGTCACGATGTGCATCGGCGGCGGCCAGGGCATCGCAGCAGTCTTCGAACGCATTTAGCGCTACACGCAAGCGGCTATTCATTGAATCAGAGGGAGTGACGTGGTACGCCCCGAACAGTTGCTCCACGCGCAGCGCCAACCCGTTTCACCGCGCCCGGCGGCAACGATGCTGTTGCTGCGCGACGCTCAATACAAAGGTGCGCCGGCCATTGAAGTGCTGATGACGCGGCGCTCGGCGCAAGCGAGCTTCGCACCGGGCGCCTTTGTCTTCCCTGGTGGCGCGATCGATCCGTCCGATGCACGCATCGCCGCGTGCGCGTCACGACGCGGCACGCAAGACGAAGCGCAGGCAGTTCAGGCTGTGGCCGCCATACGCGAGACATTCGAGGAGCTAGGCGTGTTGCTCGCGCGGCGAAGCGATGGCGCGTTCGTCGACGACAGCGATATGGCGACGCTCGACCGAAGCGCGGCGATCGGGGAACATTGCGCGCAGCGAAGCCTCACGCTCGCCGCCGACTGCATTTATCCGCTTGCGCATTGGATCACCGACCGCGACCTGCCTCGGCGCTTCGACGTGCAGTTTTTCGTGGCGCGCATGCCTGCCGGACAAACCGCTGTCGCGGATGGCGCCGAGCAATTCGAACCGGTGTGGGTCAATCCCTCCGACGCCCTCGCGCGCCACGCTGCGGGCGACTTCGCCATGATCTTCCCAACCGTGCGCACGCTCGAACGCCTTCGTTCGTTCGACTCGGTCGAAGCGTTGCTTGCGGCATGCGCCGGTGAAAAACCGCTGTGGAGCAGTTGTCCGCGCGGTGGCCTGAAAGCCGGCAACGTCGTGCGTTGCATGGAAGGCGACGCGCCGTACGGGGAGCTTCGCCTCGTGTGCCCTGATGGCCAGGTACTTCACGCGCTCGACTGGCGATCAACCGAGGCCGTCCCGCTGCTGAAAAACGTGATACGGCTGACCGTCGCGAACGGCGGCATGATGACGGGACCCGGCACGAATAGCTATATCGTCGGCACAGCGGCAACCGGCTTCATCGTGATCGATCCGGGGCCTGACGATCGGGCGCACCTCCAGCGCATTCTCGCCGCAACGGGTGGCGACATCCGTATGATCGTCTGCACGCACTCGCACGCGGACCACGCGCCCGGCGCGCGGCCACTGCAAGCCATGTGCGCGAACAAGCCAGCGATCCTCGGCCTGCCGTCCGGGTCCTTTGCGAGGGCGAGCAGCCATTTCGTACCGGACCGCGAACTGCGCGACGGTGAATGGCTCGCGCTTGCCTGTGACGGCGAGACACATCGATTGCTTGTCGTTCCGACACCGGGGCACGCGAGCAACCACGTGTGCCTCGTCCTCGTCGAGGACGGATTGCTGTTCAGCGGAGACCACATCCTCAATGGAAGCACGACCATCATCGATCCGCCCGACGGCAACATGACTGCGTACCTCGCGTCGCTGGACCGGCTGGACGCGATCTGCGCCGAACATGAGATCGACTTCATTCTGCCTGCACACGGCTACGTGCTCGACCGCGCGCGTGAGCAGATCGCGCGCCTCAAGGCGCACCGCATGGCGCGGGAAGCAAAGATCGCGCAGGCAGTGAAGACACTGCCGAACGGCTCGATCGATGACTGGCTACGCCATGCTTACGAGGACGTACCGGCAAAGCTCTGGCCAGCCGCGGCCCGCTCGCTGCTTGCTCATCTCGAACGGTTAGACGAACAAGCCCCGCGTTGCTGAATGCAAACTGCCTGCGCGCGCCCGTTTTCAATCCGGGCACGGGCAGACGATTCGAAAGGCGCCTTAGCGCACGCTCAGTTATCTTCTGCAAATGCGGCCAGCCGGCCGTGAATGAGTGCGCGCGCCTCAGCAACCATCCGGCTCACGAGTTCCGCGCAGGTGGGAATATCCTCGATCAGCCCGATCGCGAGACCGGCAGGGAACGTCCCATCTTCCGTATCCCCCGTTTCGTACATACGCTTTCCGCGCTCGCCACTCACGAGTGGTTTGAGATCCGCGAACGTCGCGCCTTCCTTGTATTCGAGTTCCAGCACCTTCTCCGCAACTGAATTTCTGAAAATGCGCGAGGTGTTCTTCAGCGTGCGGAAAATCAGCGCCGTGTTGCGCTCGTCGTTCTCGACCAGCCTGCGCTTGACGTTCTCATGAATCGGCGCTTCCTGCGTGGCCATGAATCGCGTGCCCATGTTGATGCCGTCCGCACCGAGCGCGAGTGCGGCGACCATGCCGCGCGCGTCGGCAATACCGCCCGATGCCAGCATCGGAATACGCAGCTTCGCGGCGGCCGCCGGCAACAGAATGAGGTTGGGCACGTCGTCTTCGCCTGGGTGGCCGGCACATTCGAAGCCGTCCACGCTCACGGCGTCACACCCCAATGCCTCTGCTTTCAGCGCGTGCCGCACGGAGGTGCATTTGTGGATGACCTTGATTCCCGCAGCCTTGAACGCCGGCAGGTGCGGCTCGGGATTACGCCCCGCCGTCTCGACCACCTTCACGCCGTTCTCCACGATCGCTTGCACGTACTCATCGTACGGAACCGGTTTGATCGTCGGCAGAATCGTCAGGTTCACCGCGAACGGCTGGTCCGTCATCGATCGAACGCGGCCAATCTCGTTGCTCAGCGCCTCCGGCGTGGGTTGCGTGAGCGCGGTGATGGTGCCGAGCGCACCGGCGTTCGAGACGGCAGCGGCCAGTTCCGCGCGGCCCACCCACATCATGCCGCCTTGAACGATGGGATATCGAATCCCAAGCAACTCTGTAATGCGCGTTTTCATGTACTGATCCTGTGATGTAAGTGCAACCTGCTTCTGCAGCGCGCGGCACGTCGAGCGAGGTACAAGCGTTTGTATTTACGAACGTCGTGCAATTATATACACTTTATTCACGTTGCCGATACGGGTGCGCAGCACACGCGCACGCGCGTCGGATTGCACGAGGCATGAATGATCAGGAGAGTTGATGAACACGCGAGACAAAGAAATTGGCACTGAGGTAGCATCGGTTCGCCCGACGCGAGATCAGGCGGAAGAAGCCGTGCGAACGCTTATCCGATGGGCGGGCGACGACCCCCAAAGAGAAGGTCTCACTCAAACACCCGCACGCGTCGCGCGCGCGTATCGCGAGTTCTTCTGCGGATACGAATCCGATCCGATGCAGATTCTTGCTACGACGTTCTCCGAAGTGGATGGCTACGACGAGATGGTGGTGCTAAAAGACATCCGCTTCGAAAGCTATTGCGAGCACCATATGGTGCCCATTATCGGGCGCGCACACGTTGCTTACCTGCCCGAGCATCGTGTGGTCGGCATCTCCAAGCTTGCTCGCCTCGTCGACGTGTATGCCAAGCGTCTGCAGATTCAGGAGAAGATGACCGTTCAGATCGCCGATGCGTTGAACACGGTGCTACAGCCCAAGGGAGTTGCCGTGATCCTCGAAGCCGCGCATCAGTGCATGAGCACGCGCGGCGTGCATAAACCCGGCGCTTCGCTGGTGACGAGCCGGATGCTGGGTGCGTTTCGCGACGATCCCTCAACGCGCCGTGAGTTTCTGTCGATCGTAGGCCACAGCACGATCATGCCGCTGCCCAATAGCTAAAAAGCCAACGTCGGCTCCACGCCGACGTTGGCTTGCATGAGATGCTGGTTATTCGTGACGAGCTTCGCGCGACGCTTACGCAAGCCCCTAAACCTCGCTGGGCTGACGTGTCGTGAGAGGCCGCTCGTAAGAGACGTCTTCGCGATTTCGTGAACTCACGCCATTGCTCATCAAGATTTCGCGCCAGGCAGCTGGCACTTCGGCCGGCGTGAGCTCGTTGATCGCCTCCGAGATACAGACGCGGGCGGCAATCGCCCACACGCCATTGCGCTTTTCGAAGCGGTCGATATAGCGCCCCACCGCAAGCGTGTCCGGCTTGACGCGATTCTCGCCGAAGAAAAGCCAGTACGTTTCCCCGTGCGCTTCGTTGCCCTTCAGCTCGACACTGTGATTGAAGACCATGTGGTGGTGCGAGAGCTGATGCTCGGCATGGTACGCAAAGGCCCAATCTACGAATTCCTTTGCATTACCAACGAATGCGCCGTGGTCATCGATCCCATCCGGATGGTACGCCGACAGCGTCAACTCACGGTCCATGCGGTCGACCCCGCGGCAATAGCGGTGCACGCATTCGAGTATGGCCTGTTTGTCCAACAGCGCTTCCACGCGTGCGCTCAGCACTTCGTTCATGGTTTCTACCGTTAGTAAGTCATAGCGACGAAAAAGACCACCGCGCCGATCACCGCGCCAATGAAGCAATACCCTTCACCTGTCGACAAATCGGTTTCCTCTTCCTGCGCGCGACTCGCAATCGCACACCCAACGAGGCCCGCGAATGCCGTTGCACCGAGCACGGCAATCGTCATCACAACGTCGAACAGCGCCGAACGGCCCAACTCTTCCATGCGCAAGTCGCGTTGCAGCAGCCAGATCGCCGCCGCCGAAATCGACAAGAGGATAAGCGGGAGCCATACCCTGCGCGCTTCTCGAGCGCGCTCGCCAGCCATCGTTTTCATCGTGCCGCCCCCTCCATGCGCAGCTTGCCGAAGATACGGTGCGCCATTGCACCTAGCGCACGCGCCGCCCAAATCGATTGTTTTGTGCAATCCGATTCTTCCGACGAGGGAGGATGGCTGCCAGCAGGCTGGCGCCGATGGTGGAACGTGTAGTCCGCGAGAGGGCCACGTAAATCGCTGTCGAGCAGGTACATCGCATGTCTCCGATCAGGCTTGTGCCACGCGGGCGCATTCGTGGCGCCTCTATGTCGACATCGTAGGTGACGAAGTTCCGTTATGCAACAATTCGTTCAATTAACTGTGTCGGTGTTTTCACCAGCCGCCAGGGCGTAGCGTGCAGCGTATGCGCGAGCGCAAGCTACGCACACGGTCAATTGTGCGCAACGGATCGTATGCAATTTGGGCAAAGCAAAAGGCAGCCCAGGCCGCATCGCCGATGCGGCTTCGCAACGCGAAAAACGGGCCGCCGAGGGGCGATCAGGAAACCTGGAAACCGCCGTCGACAGCCAGGAGCTGGCCGGTGACATAGTCCGATGCCGGCGAGGCAAAGAACAGCACGGCGCGCGCGATATCGGAGGCGACGCCAATGCGGCCCAGGGGCATACGGCCGGGCTGCGTAATCGGGCCGCTTGCCTGATGGACCTTGGTCGATGCAGCTGCGCCCTCGGTCGCCACGCCGCCGGGCAACACTGCGTTCACACGAATTGCGTCTGCTGCAAATTCGAGAGCAGCCACTTTGGTGAGATTGTTGACACCCGCCTTCGATGCGCCGTAATCGCCGTTGTCGAAGATTACGGGCTGCAGCGAAGCCACCGACGAGATATTGATGATGGAACCGCCGCGCTTGGCCGCTTGCATGCGCTTGATCGCTTCGCGCATGCAAAGGAAGGTGCCGCGCAGGTTCACGCCGAGAACCTTGTCCCACTTCTCGGCCGACGTTTCGACGAATTGCGTCTTCGGATAGATACCCGCATTGTTGACGAGAATGTCGAGACGCCCGAGCTTTGCCTGAACGGTTTCGTACATCGCAAGAATCGAAGATTCATTGCCGATGTCCACCTTGACGGCGATCGCCTTACCTGAAGCGCTTTCGATTTGTTTGACCGTTTCCTGCGCCGCTTCCTCGTTCAGGTCCGCCGCGACCACAGCGGCGCCGGCCGACGCCAGCAACAGCGCCGTCTCGCGGCCGATACCCGAACCTGCCCCTGTCACCACCGCCACTTTCTGATCGAGACTGAAAAGACTCGCCACATTCGTGCTCACTGCTCCTCCTTTGGCTCGCCATGCGAGCGGGTTGTTTTGTGAACGTCATTCGTAAACATAAACACCCCGTCTTGGGGTGTCAAGGTGAACGACGAAACGAATGACGCAAGGAGCAGCGAGAACGAATCGGTGCAACGGTGCTGTTGTGAGTGTCACGCCGGGGGCGGCGACGCGATCTCGCGCATGATGTCGAGCATCGCGCGGTGCCAGGGCTTGTGGGGTCTATCCGCCCACACCAGCGACACTTCCGTTTCGCCAGATGCCGGGACATCTTCTATATCGACGTAAGCAACGCCTTCCACAGGCAAGTATCGCGCCGAGTCCAGCATCAAACCGACACCCAGCTCGTGAGCGACGAGGTTGAGCATCGTATAGGGGTGGCGAGCCTGCTGGGTCACTCGCGGCGACAAGCCCTCCTCGCGCCGTGCTGCTTCGAACGCGGCGAACAGCGGTTGCGACATCTGCTGAGGGAACATGATGAGGGGATATCGAGCGAGATCCGCGATGCGAATCGAACGCTGCGTCGCGACCGGCCATTTAGCGGGAACCGCAGCCACCACGCGCAGGCGCTCGATCACCACGCTTTCCAGACCCGAGACGTCCGCCGCGCTGGTTACGACCACGCCCAGGTCGATGCTGCCGTTTTTCACGCTCGCGACAGTCAGGGCACTACCACGCTCGATCAACCGGACATCGACACCCGGCCATTGCTTGCGCAGCCCCTGAATGGCGAGCGGCATGATGCGTAGGGCGCACATCGGCACGAACGCCACGCTCAAGCTCGCCAGTTCATCGGCTGCCTGACGCACCCGCCGCTCGGCCAATTCCGCCTGCGCGATGAGCGGCTTGGCTTCCGCGAGCAAGGCGGATCCCGCGGGCGTGAGGGTCACACCGCGCGGCGTGCGTTCGAGCAGCTTGATGCCAAGCTGTTCCTCCAGCCGCATGATCGACTGGCTGAGCGGCGGCTGCGCCATGCCAAGGCGTGCAGCCGCACGCCCGAAGTGCTGGGTCTCCGCAACCGCTACAAAGTGCCTGAGATGCCGCAATTCCATGGCTTGATATGACTTCGATATCGAGGGTGCCGCCAGCATATCGCCTTTGTCCTATTGCGGTGCACCGCGGATGAACCCTGGTCACATTGTTGAACGCAGGTGGTATCGGGTGCATGCGGACTTGACGTAGACCTGCGTTAAACATACATTTTTGAATATCGTTCTACAATATGAATAAAACGGGCCGCCCGGATGATCTGGAAGAGGCATGGGGCAAGAGAACATTTCGAAGCGTGAATACGAACTGCAAGACGGTTCGTTGGTCCGGCATCCCCGAGGCGCCGAAAGCTTCGCGCCCGCGCGCGCGGCCCCATCTCCATCCACACGCGTTGCGCCACCCTGGCAGCCCTCACGGCGCGGTCGATATTGCTCACGCTGCCGAGGGGCACGACGGCTTGAGGCCGCCCTGTTGAAGGGTTGACATGTTCGACGCTGGCTGCGCCGTCAGCTTCGACGAATGCACCGCCGATATAGAGGCGCCCGGGGACGTCGAGCGGGCGCCGGTGCGATTGGGAAAGTGCCGTGTGCCGTTCCATTGTGCGTTTGACTGCTACAGGCAGGAGACGCGTGCAGGAACCGGCGCCGGTCACGCGCCGTCGATGTCAGTCGTGTCGTCTCCTGAGCATTTTCGTGGTCGGCCTGGCGCGCGCAGCGCGGGCCGCCTCTGATAAATTCGATTCCAGCGTCGGCTCATGCTCTACACTGCTTACTAAACGGAACATTTAGAGTGACTTTTTTTCATTAATCGACGATGCCAGAAATCCGCAATCTGCAGCCTTTCGTTCAGGCCGTCCGTTGCGGCAGCTTCATCGCGGCGGCAACCCGCCTACAGGTCACGCCGCCTGCCATCAGCAAGAGTATCGCGGCGCTGGAGCGTGAACTCGGCGTGCGCCTTTTCAACCGGACCACACGCAAGTTGAGCCTCACGAGCGAGGGGCGGCAGTTCTATCAACGGGTGGCGCCGTTGTTGAATCAGCTCGACGAAGCCGTCGCCGATGTGCGGCGCAGTCCCGAGCATCCGGAGGGCATGATCAAGGTATCCGTCACGCCGACGTTCGGGAGGCATTGCCTGACTCCGGTGATCGCGGAATTTCTGCAACGCTATCCGCTCGTCGAAATCGATATCAGCTATGACGAAATTGCGCCAAGCCTCGTCAACGACGGCGTCGACGTCAGTATTCAGCACGCGCGGGGACGCGGAACCAATCATGTCTGCCGTCCGCTGTGCGACTACCCCATCGTACTGGTCGCGAGCCCGGGCTATCTCGAACGCAAGAGCGTTCCTCAAACACCGGAGGAACTGGCGGAACACGAATTCGTCGGCATCCGTATGCCGTTCGGACTCGCCGCGCTTCATCTCGAACGCATGCCAGGAAGTACGCGAAAGCGCGGCGCCCGGAAGGACAGGACATTCGTCCACCATCCCCGCGGGCGTCTAACCGTGGCAGGCCAGCCGGACACCAGCCTCGTCGCAGCGCTCAGTGGCGCAGGGATCACGCCGTCTTCCGTGCCCGTGGTGCTACCGTATCTGCGTAGCGGGGCACTCAAGATCGTGCTTCCCGAATACCGGGTGCGCGGCGACGAGGCTGATGGCACGGGGCCGAGCATTTACGTGCACTACCCCCACCGCCAGTATCTGCCCGCGAAAGTCAGGGTTTTTGTGGATTACCTGCTCGAACGGTTTCGTTCGACCGATACCGGCAAAGCGGAACTCGACTCCTTTGCCGCCTGAATGCCGGGCAGCTTCATTCTTCATTCGTGGCCAGCACCGCGCCGTCGATACGCGGAAGGACTCATCGCAACGTATTTGTGGAAGATGTTGCGAAACGCGCGCACATCTGAATAGCCCACCATGACGGCGATCTGCTCGATTGAGACCTGAGTGTTGCGCAGCATGCGCTTTGCTGCCTCGATTCGCAATGAGCTTGCATAAGCCCGCGGCGTCATGCCGAGGCTTCGTGTGAAGCGGCGCAGCAACGTAGCGTGACTGACGGCCAGCACGTCCGCCAGTTCGCTGATCCTGAAGTCCTGGGCGAAACGCTGTGCGAGCCAGAACTGCGCGCTGCTTACGAGCGGATCGTCGCTCGACAGGCGGCCTTCCTCGCGCTCGCCATCCGTGCCTGTCGTCGAGGCGAGCCATTGAGCGGTATGCGATGAAATCGCACGATCGACGAGGCGCGCCACGAGTTGCCATTCGCTTGCCGGCACGCTGCAGGTGTGCGCACCTGCGTGCTCCGCGATCGTGGCGCCTGTGTCCACGCGCACCTTGGGATAGCGCGAGCGCAGCAAGCCCCTGAGCACGCGCGGGACAGCCGCAGGGCCACCGTCGAGAAGGCCTGCCTGAGCGAGCAGCAATACCCCTGTGCCGCTTGCGGCCAGTACCGCGCCCCGGGAACGTTGCCAACGCAGCCACTCCGTCACCGGCTGTGCGTGTTCGAGCAGCGTAACGAGCGCCTCTTCGCTGGCCACCGCAAAGGCCGGGACGTAGACGATGCTGTACTCGGCGTCGCCCAGCAAGTCGCCGTCACTATCCATCTTCCGGCCGCCGGCGAACTCCAGAGCGCCCGCGGTGGCGCTCAACAGTCGCACCTGCGTCTTCATCGTGTGGCGGTATGGCGGCGCGAACTGCGTAAATACATGTCGCGCAATAAGCGCGAACCCATCCACCAGCGCGCCTACGCTCGACAGATAGGTGCCCGGCAGCACGAGCGCGGCAACGTCTTTCACTGGCTCAGTCGGCGTGGCGGGCCTGCGAATTTCGATCCCCTTATATGCAGAATTTGATCCTCTTTCGCGGCGATCTTAGCACGCATCATCGTCACCATTGTCAGCAAAAAGAATGGCGGGAAGAGCGGAGCCGCTACCCGCCACCCATAGCCGCGCCGCTGCGGTAAAACAGGAGACGCAAATGAAGAGCCTGGAAGAGAAACACGCCTATGGTTTAAAGGTATTCGGCGAAATCATGGGTGAGGAAAAGGCAGCCGGCCTGCGGGCCGCAAGCGAGTCCAACGGCTTCGGCGCCGATATTTCACGCCTTGCCGTCAATTACGCATTCGCGGACGTATGGGGCGACGACAAGCTCGAGCGCAAACAGCGCAGCCTCGTGACGCTCGGCATCCTGATTGCCAACCGCCAGACGCTCGAACTGAAAAACCACGTCCGCATTGCAGTACGCAACGGTCTGAGCGCACGCGAACTGGAAGGCGTGCTTATCCAGGCGCTGCCGTATGCAGGCTTCCCGGCTGTCGCCTCCGCCACCACGGCCGTACTCGAGACGCTGCGGGAACTGGGTATCGACACTACCACCCGCACTTCGGAAGAACGCGGATTGCTGTGAGACGTCGGCAAAGCGCCCCTGCGACCAGAGGAGACAATTTGTGAGCACACCAATCGTGGATATCGTGCCGACGATGCGCGAGTTCAACGTTTCGAACGATCTGCTAGGCGATCACGCCGCGCTGCAAAAACGCTGGGACGAAGACGGCTACCTGTTCTTCCGCGACGTACTGGACCACGAGCCGCTCGAACGCATGCGCGCGCTGCTCGTTGACCACCTCGATCGCAACGGTTTCGTAGACCGTAACGATCGGGACGTGCGATGGACCGGCAAGGAGCGCGAAAATTTCAGCTTCTTTCCCGTGAAGGAAATGAATGAGCAGCGCGCCGCGCGAACCGTGATGGAAGATCCCGCAACGCGCGCATTCTTCCAGCGGCTCTTCGACGTACCGCTTTATTGGGTGCCGTTTACCGAATACCGCACTTCGCCGCCCGCCATCGACAAAAGCCGCACACGCTTCGACTTCATTCACGAAGATGCGATCTACAGCGACCGCCTCGACTTCATCATTTGCTGGATTCCACTCAGCGATATCGATGCGCAAGTCGGTGGGCTGGCCGTTGCGGAAGGGCTGCACAAGCTTCCGTGCCTCCATAAGAAGGACGGCGACAAGATCATTCCCATCGATCTCGCGAGCGTGCCCGAGGACGCATGGCGCCGCACGAACTACCGCCTGGGCGACGTGCTGTTGATGAGCCGGCGCACGCCGCATTCCGGGCTCAGCAATCATTCCGACCGCTTCCGCCTATCGCTCGACACGCGGATCCTGCCGCAAGGCGGCAGTTTCCCGTTCGCACCGCGGCTGCCCTATGTGGGCACGCTGACGTCTATCGCGTCTGACCAGATCGTTGTGCGCGACGCGGATGGCGAGCATGTCTTGCGGCTCGACGAAACGAGCTATTTGCGCGGTTTCCAGGGCAACCGCGTGCGCGGCGACGAGATTGCCGACGTTTATCAGCCGGGCTGCGAAGTGATCGTCGCCCACGAAGGCGGCCTCGTTCAAACGCTGCGGCCGCAGCATTGATCGTCCATCACAGCCGAAAGACGACGCTTCGTCTTTCCGCTTCGCGTCCTTCAGCGCCCGGCATTCACCCAACGTATTTTTCTGAACGTCGTGCTAATATTAGAATAACGGCACAATTCCAGGCCATTCTGGGATGACCTGTCGCCTGGCTAGTGACTTCGCGCGCTATGCGCCCGGCCACGACACGGCTGGCATTTCTCTGTAGTTCGACCACCGGAAAAATCATGGCCGATTCATCCGACGTGATACTCGTCATCGGCGCTACTGGCGCGCAAGGGGGGGCCACCGCTCGTCGCCTCCTTGCGGCTGGACGTACAGTGCGCTTCCTGACGCGAGATCCAGACTCGCCTGCTGCCCGGGCACTCATCGAAATGAATGCGCAGGGCCTAAGGGGGGATCTGGACGACCGCGAGTCGCTCGACAAAGCGATGGAGGGCGTCCGCTCCGTCTTTTCCGTTCTCCTCCCCGATTTCGATCGCAGCGACAGGGAGCGCCGCCAGGGTTTCGCGCTCATCAACGCAGCGCGCAACGCGGACGTCCCGCAATTCGTTCATACCTCCGTGGCGCAGGCAGGCAATCATTTGACGTTTCCAGACTGGCACGAGAAGCGCTGGAATCAAAAATACTGGACGGACAAATGGGACGTCGAAGAGGCCGTTCGCTCTGCGGGTTTCGAATCATGGACGGTCTTGCAACCGGCATTCATGATGGAGAATCTTGCTGAGCCGAAAGCGGGCACGATGTTCCCGCACCTGCGCGAGGGCTTGCTGCTCAGCGCGTTGATGCCCGACTCCCGGCTCGACTGGGTCGCCGCCGACGACGTGGGTGCGCTCGCAGCCAGCGCGCTCAACGACGCGCAACGCTGGCATGGCGAGACTGTGCCGCTGGCTTCGGAGAAGCTCACGATGTCTGAAGTGGGATCTCGCCTCGGTCAGGTCCTTGGCACACAGATTCGCGTTTCGCACGTCCCGCCGGACGAAGCGCGAGCAAAGGGCCTCGCACCGGGGTGGGTGAACGCGCAGGAATGGATCAACGCGGTCGGGTATCGCGTCGACATCGATTCGCTCTCCGAACGTGGCATCCAGCTGACCTCGATGACAGACTGGATCGACGCAAATCGACAGCACATCCCGCTTGCGTGACAGGTGTGCGAAACAATCCTTGAGCAATGGAAGAGCCGCAATGAATGTCTGTGCCCCCTCCTGGTTCGATCTCGCCATGAGCCAGCCACGCCGCTCTCACTTCACCGAAGCCGGCGGGGCCGCAGTGCACTATGTCTCCTGGAACGCCGCAGACACAGGCAAACCTCCGCTCGTCTTCGCGCATGGATTTCTAGGGCACACGCACTGGTGGGACTTCATTGCGCCGTTCTTCACCGACCGCTTTCGTGTGTTCGCTCTGGATTTCAGCGGCATGGGTGAGAGCGGCTACAGGCAGGAATACAGCGCAGACATTTTCGTGTGCGACCTCGTAGCCGTCGTGGATGCAATCGGCTCCGGTCCGTGCGTCGCGGTCGGCCACAGCTTCGGCGGATCGCGTCTCCTGCAGGCGTGCGCGACTTTTCCCGATCGTCTCTCGCATGCCATCGTGCTCGATTCGTATTTCATGCTACGCGGTGACAGCTTGCCTGCCGTGGAACGACGCCCGCCTCCACGCCCCTATCCGGACTGGCAAACCGCCGTCAGCCGGTTTCGCCTCATCCCCGAGCAGGATTGCGGGCCGTGGCTTCTCGAACATCTCGCGCAGACATCGCTTCGCCAAACCGCCGACGGCTGGGTGTGGCGCTTCGACCCGAAGCTTCGGGATCTCCAGCCGGTCGAAGGCGAGGAAGACCTGCTGACCCGCATCACGGTTCCCGTCAGCTACGTTCACGCCGAGTGCAGCAGCGTGGTCAGCGCGGATCGCGCGCGCCACATCGTAGCGGCAATTCCCGGCGCGAAGGGACCCATCACGATGCCGCGCGCAGGCCATCACATGATGCTAGACCAGCCGCTTGCGCTGGTGAACCTCTTACGGGCGTTGCTGGCATGAAACCCGACGCAACTGCAACCTGGTCGAGCGAGTTGCCCCTCTCGGCGCTGATAGCGCGCGCCGTCGAACGGCACGGCGCTACGCCGCTCCATTTTCATACCCAGGGCGGCGCCTATACGTGCACCACGCAGTCCCTACTGCACGACGCGAGAGAAATCGGCAAGGCGCTGCGAGCGATCGGCCTGCGTCGAGGCGATGTGATCGCGATACAGCTCCCCACGCAACGCGAGACTGCGCTTCTGTATCTGGCTGCACTCGAAATCGGCGCCGTGCTCGTACCGATCGTCCACATCTACGGTCCAGCCGAAGTCGGCTTCATCCTCCGGCAGTCGCGCGCCCGATTTCTTTGCGTACCCGACGTCTGGTGCGGCACGGACTACCTGGAGCGTGTCGCCGCGCTGGGCGACCCACCCGATCTGGAGCGCGTTATCGTCGTTGGCGATCGGGCGCCCGCGAATGGCATCACGTTCGATGCGCTGCAACGACTCGCGGCGACAACGCACGATCGGCATTCTGTGGATGCGCCCATGTCGGAAGACATCTGCCTGCTGCTGTACACCTCGGGAACGACGGCTTCTCCCAAAGGCGTACAGCACTCGCATCGAACCGTTGGCGCAGAGTGGCAGATTCCGTTCATCGACGGGCCGGGGCCATACCTCACGCCCTTCCCTGCCGGGCATATCGCAGGCTTCAATTTTCTGTTGCGCCCGTTCGTCACCGGCACGGAGATGGTGTTCATGGATCGATGGGACGCCTCACTCGCCGCGCGACTCATTGAACAGCACCAGGTACGCCTTTCGGGCGGCACGCCGTTCCATCTTCAAGGACTCCTTGATGCCGCTCATCGTGACGGCCGCAGCCTGGCGTCGCTCGTGTCTTACGGTCTGGGCGGCACGGGCGTCACGCCCGAGCACGTCGCCCTCGTCGATCGTGCCGGATTTAAGGGAACACGCGCTTATGGGTTGACCGAACACTCGACGGTGAGCGTTGGCTGGGCCGATTCGCCTTTTGAGATTCGAGCCAACACGGACGGGCGCGTTCAGCCCGGCTCTCAGGTGCGCGTTGTCGACGAGTTGGATCGCGACCTGCCTGCGGGACACGACGGCGAGATTCTCATCAAGGGACCGGAGTTGTTCGTCGGCTACACCGACCCGGCACTCAATGCGGCGGCATTCACTCTCGACGAATGGTTCCGGACTGGCGATATTGGCCATCTCGACGAAAGCGGCTGCCTGACCATTACTGACCGAAAGAAGGACATCGTGATTCGCGGGGGAGAAAACATTTCGTCGCTCGAAGTGGAGCGTGTGCTTGCCGCTCATCCCGCAGTGCGCGATGTCGCCGTCGTGGCCCAACCCGACGCCCGGTACGGCGAAAGAGTCTGTGCCGTAGTCGTCCTGCACGAACACACGGCACTCGACCTGAACGCAGTTCAGACCCACTTTGCCGCCGCGGGTGTGGCGAAGCAAAAGACCCCCGAGCATCTTTGCATCGTTGCAGAACTGCCCCGCACGCCATCGGGAAAAGTGCGTAAAGGCGACCTGCGCAAGCAGCTTTCCACGTAACAGCAGTTCAGTCGGCACTTATCGCGCGTGATTGTCCTGGCGGGACTTGAAAAAGCGATCTCGCTGCCGCGACACCTCTTCGGACGCGGCGAGTCGATCGTAAATCGCACGCGCGGCGGCCAGGCCCGCCTCGAAATCAGTCGACTCGGCGGCTGCAGCGATGGCATCCAGGCACTTGCTCTCTATCGCATCGCCACAGGCAAGACGTGCACGCGCCTGAGCGATAACGGGAACCGGATCGTGATCCGGCAATGGCAGCCGACTTATCAATGGCAACGCCGCGCTGCCGATCTTCTCTCGCGCCAGTTCGATCGCCAGGCGCAACACGTGCTGCTCATCGCCCTCGACGATTCGGTCGAATAGTGCTGTTCCGGCGAACGTACTCGCGGTCACGATCTGCGCGCCAAGAATGAATTCGATCGATTCTGCGAGGCCCAGCAGACGCGGCAAACGCTGCGTCCCGGACAACGGGATCACACCAAGCCTGCACTCCGGCAGTCCGATCTGCGCATTGCCCGCGACAAGCCGGTAATGGCAGACCAGCGCCGTTTCCAGCCCACCGCCAATGGCGAATCCGTGAATAGCGGCGACAACCGGCTTCTCGCTCGCCTCGATCACCGGATGAACGTGCAGCGATAACGCGGGGGCTGCCGCCGCAGCGGCCGTGCCCAATTCGCGGATGTCGCCGCCTGCCGAGAAGCCACGACCGCAGCCTTTGAGCACGATCGCTCGAACTTCCGGATCGTGCCGCGCCACTTCGAACGCAGCGACGAGCCCGCGACGAACTCCGAGGCCCAGCCCGTTGACCGGCGGGTGGCCCATCGCGACGACGGCCACGTCGTCTTCTACGTAATACTCGACGTTCTCGAAGCGCTGAGCGTTCCGGTTGTTCATCGATCGTTCGCCAGCCAACTCGGCATATCCGTCGGCCACGGATCCGCATATACCGCGTGCACACCCATTGCGGTCGTGTAGGCAAGATTCAGTACATTGCAAAACGCGACGAAGGCCAGCACGCGCAGCGCCGTGCGAACCGCAGGATGGCACTCGAGACGATCGACGCCTCGTTCGATCGCCGTGTAACCGTTGTTGTCGACGCTCATCAGTAGGAACGCAGAAGCCACGAAGGCGGACGGAAACAGCAGGAACTCGTAAACCGGAAACTGGTAGTAGTGACCGCCCCAGAAGGAAACACGCTGAAACGCGCCCGGCCATGCGTCGAATCCCATGAAGCGGCTGGCGGCGATATCGAGCAAACCCATCGTCATCCAGATGGCCGCAAAGCCCGCGAGCGTGAGTCCAACGTTACCTGCACGGGGCCAACGCTTGCGGACCGCACGCATCGCCCATAGCGCGACCACTGCGGTACCCGTGAAAGTGTAGAAATAGCTCGGTGCGTCTATCAGGATGGGCTCAGCAATGCGCGCATGTGGCGATTGCCAGAACGGAATGAAACGGCACCAACAGCCATAATTCAATGCATAGGCGTTATAGGTGAACATCGGACGAAGAAAGTCCAGCCACGGATCAAGCCAGTAGGCAGAGAGCCAGCCGATCATCATGAGACGCACCGCGTCGATGCGGCGGCTTTTGACGATTCCGTAGACGAACCATATTGCCACCGGAATCAACAGCAACACGCTGACCCATTGGTAATGGTCGATCGTCGCCTTCACGGATTCCGGAATCGTGTCCGTGCCCACATCGACGGGGCGAAAGTCCTCCGAACGAATCCATGCCACGTAGGCATGGATTTGCGCAAACGCGAAAAGCGCACCGAGCGCAGCCCACGCATACACCCTGTGCCAGGTCGTACTGCGCCGAGCGACCATCTCCGACATGCTTGCCTCCTCATCATCACACCATTCACATTTGTGAATGATGGTCTAAAAAATGTACCCTGCTGAGGAGGCAACGTCAAGCGCAATACGCAATGCCGGCTTCGATAGCGGCACGCCTGGCCGTGTCATTCAACGCCCCGAAGGTTGTTATCGGCCGATAAGGTCATGAATCTCGTGATCGAGCGCAGCCATTGCGAATCGCGGGGCAACTGCGCAATTGTTGACTTCCACCTGCCATTCCACCGGGTTCACGAGCCAGAAGAACAGCCCGTAGACGATGTGCCGCCGATACGCCTCGAGCGCGGTTTCAAATGACGGCGGCTCCTTCACCCCGTAAAACGCAAGCCGCTCGAGATAGTGCTCCAGCAACGCACGTTCCCATCGCGGTCGATCCGCAATGTCCAATGCCGAGATCAGGAAATACGTGACATCATGCGCCCACGGTCCGCGTCGATACGACTGCCAGTCGAGAAAACCGGGCGTGCCGTCGCGGTCGAAATAGAGATTTCCGAGGTGAACGTCGCCGTGGAGAAGCGTCATCGGCCCGATTCGGTCGAAAGCGCGCAGATCGAGCAACGCGCGCTCCATCCAGTCCCGATCGTGAAACCGCTTTGGCACGGCAGCCCCGCGCGGCAACTGCGTATAGCTTGCGAAAACATCGGGTTTCAACTGGCCCCAGTGATACGTGCCTGACTCGCCGTCGGGGAGCGGGTCCTGCGGCGCCAGCCAGGCCAGTTCACCACCACTATCGAGTTCCGGCGATTGCCAGAACTGGGCGTGCCAACGTGCCTGCGCGTCCAGATTCGCCGCGGCCTGCGCAAATGTGAGCGGCTTTTGCACGCGGCAGAATTCAACGTTCCGCGAGCGTAGATCTTCGAGGATCACGATAGACTGCCCGCTTCGAGCGTCCGTCTCTGCGTAAAAGCAGGCCGGTACGTTCGCGTGCATGTGAGGATGGACTTCCTTGAAGAACCTCGCCTCGTATTCGTATATGTAGGCGTTCAGATTCCGATATTCCGGAACGAAACCGCCCTTCACGATCAACGACTCCGGCAGGCCTAGCTCGCGCCCCCTTGCGTTGTAGCCAGGATGCACCCTGACTTTGGTAGCGGTTCCGTACATCACATCGCTCACTGCGAGTGATTCGACCGTCACGCCCGCATGACCGCGCGCGAGCGCCGACGTCAGCCACGACGTCGTGATTTCCTCGACGTGTAAGGGGAGCCTTTCGGGAGCCGGGTTCGATATGTTCGCAACAAGCATGTTGACGCGCTCCTGAGCAGTGCATGTGAGTTCGCGCATGTTGCGCGGCACCTCCAGACGCTCGCAACAGGGGAAATCCCGGCTGGCGTCATTGTTTTAAATATAGAACACCGTACACGTTTGCGTACACACTTTCACTCCGGTACCGGCCTGGCAATCGCCTCGCCGTCCTGAAGACTCGCCGTCTCGCGCGCTCAGATTTGATGAAAATTATTCACTCTAATTGTTCCATACGGTAACCATTGTGCGTCGTGGGTTGTCGCTAGAATGCAGAAAAATCGACAATCCTTCAGGAGACAACCCGATGACCACGACCGTGCTTGAACGGCTATTCGGCATCAGCGGAAAAGTCGCTGTCGTGACCGACAAGGGACGCAATTCCAGTATCGATATTGCCCCTGTGCTGGCCGAAGCCGGCGCGAAGGTCGTGATCGCGGATCGCAGCGCGGCACACATGCAGCCTGTCGTCGACAGAATCCTTTTGGCAGGCGGGGATGCTGTCGCGATCGAAACGGACGTGGAGCGCGAAGCCTCCGTGATCGCGTTGTTCGAACAGGCGAAGGCGACTTGGGGCAGCCCCGACATCGTGGTCAATTGCGCCGCGATGACCAATAACGGACCGCTCACGGATTTCACCGAAGCGGCATGGGACGAAGTCATGTCGATCGACCTGAAGTCCGTTTTCTTTTGCATGCGAGAAGCGATCAAGCACATGCTCGCCGCGGGCAGGGGTGGCCGCATCGTGAACGTGACCACTATGGGAGCGATGCATGCAGTCCTCAACGGCAATGGCGCTTACGGCGCCGCGCGAGCCGGCGTAACGGGCTTGGCTCGCTCCGCGGCGCTCGACTATGCCTCCGAGCAGATCCTCGTCAACTGCGTGCTTCCAGGCGCCGTGCCCGGCAAGGTTCAGTTTCATCCCGACATGCAGGCACGCCTGAAGAAAGGAAAGCTCACGGGCCCCGGCACGGATGCAGAGCGACGCTTGCCGCTTGGATGGGGAGATCCCGCCGACATCGCGGCGGCGGTCTTGTACCTTGTGGGCCCGTCGGGCCGCTATATGACGGGCCAGTCGATTACGCTCGACGGCGGATTTCTGATTAGCTGAAGGTCCGCCAGGAAGCACAACTCTGAGCGACTACTCACACGGAGCATTCCATGTTTAGCGAAAACCAGATCGGCGCGCGCCTCGCGCAGATTTTCAATCTCACGGGAAAGACTGCCGTCGTTACCGGCTCTGCGCAAGGTCTAGGCCGCGAAACAGCGCGACTGCTTGCTGAGGCGGGCGCCAACGTCGTGATCGCCGACCTGAACCCGGATGTCGCGTCCGCAACTGCGGCGGATATCGAGGCAAACGGTGGCATTGTATTGCCCTGCAAGGTGGACGTTGCGGACGAAGCTTCCGTCAAGGCGCTCTTTGCAGCCATCGATGCAAAATTCGGTGCCGTCGACATTCTCGTCAACAACGCTGCCCACCGTTCGAAGGCTGAGTTTTTCGAAATGTCTGTGGAGCAGTGGGACCAGATGCAGGACGTCACGCTACGTGGCACTTTCCTGTGTTGCCGCGAGGCGATTACGCGCATGAAGGAAAAGGGCGAAGGTGGCTCGATCGTCAACATCTCCTCCGTCGGTGCGCTTCGGCCGACGTTGTGGGGCGTCAACGCCCACTACGACGCCGCGAAGGCCGGCGTGGACAGCATTACGCGAACACTGGCCAGCGAATTTGCGGTCGATGGAATTCGCGTCAATTCGATCCTGCCTGGCGGTATGGCCAGCGAGGGCGGCAAAAACATCAGCACCACGTTCAGGATACGCGGGCCGATCGTGGGCGCTGGCCGCGTTCCTATGGGGCGAATGGCCGCCCCAATCGAAGTCGCCCAGAGTGTGTTCTTTCTCGCAAGCTCCGCAGCGAGCTACGTCACCGGCCAGATCATCGCTGTGGACGGCGGCTTCACGGTCAGCTAGGCAACCGCCGCAACGATGTGCGCGCAGCAGTAAAAACTTAGGATACTGAAATGCCAAGGATTACTTTCATCGAGCATGACGACACGGAGCATACCGTCGAGGCGAATGCCGGCCAGTCGTTGATGCAGGCAGCCATCGATAACTCGGTGCCTGGCATCCTCGCCGATTGCGGGGGCTACTGCAATTGCGCGACATGTCACTGCTATGTCGACGATATGTGGGCCGCAAGGATTCCACCCGCGAAGCACGCCGAACTGGATATGCTGAGCGGCGCCATCGATGCGAATAGCAACAGCCGGCTCGGTTGCCAGATTCAGGTGACCAATGAGCTCGACGGATTAGTCGTCCGGTTACCCGCTTCGCAAACCTGATCAAAGCAACCGGTGAACACTCGTTCGCGGAGAACTCACATGTCCCATATCGCTGTCCCTCTCGTACCGGTTCCCGATCATGTACCTCAAGAACTCGTCGTAGACTGGGATTTCAGCAAGCCTCCCGGCGGCGAAGCCGACATTGTCGGCGCGTGGAAGCGCCTTCACGATGGTCCGGACATTGTCTGGACGCCGTACAACGGCGGTCACTGGATCCTCACACGAGCGGCGGATATCGAATTTGCGCAGCGCAATCACGACCCGTTCTCGATGCACGAGATCACGCTTCCCACCAGCACGACGATGCAGATCTTGCCTCTGTCGGCCGACCCTCCCGAGCACGCAGACTATCGTGCGCTGATCAACCGCTTCTTCGCGCCGAAGGTTATCCGTGACATGGAGGGCGAAATCCGGGAACTGGCGGTCTTGCTGATCGAAGGTTTCAAGAAGAAAGGCCGTTGCGAATTCATGTCCGATTTTGCAATGAAGTTCCCGATCACCATCTTCATGCGACTCGTGAATCTCCCGCTCACCGATCTGGACGACCTGCTTGCGTGGACCGAGGCAAGCGTTCGAGCGAATGACCCAGAGCGTCGTGAGTGGTCGCAGCGCATGCTGTTCGGCTACCTTGAGAATATCATTCGCGATCGCCAAAAGGAGCCGGGAGCGGATCTGATCAGTGCAATCGTGAATGGAACGGTATTCGGACGACCTCTCACTGAGCAGGAAATACGCGGCATGATGGTCAACGTCATCTTTGGCGGACTCGACACTGTCGCGTCGACCATGGGTTTTGCCGTGCTCTATCTCGCGCGCAACCCAGCACATCGTCGCCAACTGGCGGAGCACCCGGAACTGGTGGGCAACGCCGTCGAGGAACTGCTGCGCATGTTTGCACCATCCAGCACAGGCCGTGTGATGACTCGCGACTTCGAATATAAGGGTGTCCGCTTCAAGGCGGGAGACCGGGTGTACGTCCGCCCACTGTTGCATGGCATGGATGAACGCAAGTTCCAGTGCCCAATGCACGCCGATTTCGCGCGCGCGAATGCATCCCAACATGCAGCCTTTGGCAACGGCCCCCATCGCTGTGCAGGGGCGCTGCTGGCCCGAAACGAGATTCGCGTTTTCCTTGAGGAATGGTTCCGGCGCATTCCCGATTTCGAACTTGATCCCGCAGGGCAGATTGGCTTTGAAGGGGGAATGGTGAATTGTGTGACACGCGTGCCGCTCGTTTGGAACTCCGATGTCCACCAGCTCAGCGCATAACGTTCGGAGTAGCCATATGGCGCTACGCCGTCATGCCACCTCGGCCATCTCCAGCCTGTTCGCCAGCGCGTCGCGGATCAGCGCGACCGGCCGCACGAGACGCCCCGGCAGCGCCCCGTGCACGAGCCAGACATTCAGGCCCGAGCGGAAGTCGGTCGCGTCGATGATCTGCAACTGGTCGCGCAGCGGGCTGCGCGCGAGCGCCTGCGGCGCGGCGAGCCCGACGCCCATGCCGCGCGCGACCAGCGAAAGCTGCAGTTCCGAACCAAAGGCCTCGACCGCGACGTTGAACGGCAGACCCGCCATGCCCATGGCCCGGCTCAGCGCCGAGCGCATCCCGCAGCCGTCCTGATTCAGTACCCACGGATGGTGCGCGAGCGCCGCGAGCGTGGTGGGCTCGTCGGGCAAACCAAACGAGCGCGCCGCGACCACGAGGGTCGGCGTGTAGCCGAGTTGGGTCGCGACCACGCCCTCCGGCGGCATCACCGCGGCGGGCAGCAGAATCACGGCCGCATCGAGCCGTGCGCGCTCGACCTCGTCGAGCAGGCCTGGCGACCAGCCCGCCCTCACGCGCAGCGTCAGCTTGGGAAACTCGCCGCGCAATTGATCAACGGGCTGTTCGAGCGCCAGTTCCGAGAGAAACGGCGGCACACCGAGCTTGAGCTCGCCGACGGGCTCGCTCTCCGGCGAGGCGACCGACATCAGGTCGTCGACCGCACGCAGGACCGAGCGCGCGAGGCCGTATACCTCGTTACCCGCGGCCGTGGGTTTGAGGGGCTTGCTCTGGCGATCCAGAAGCTCGATGCCGAGCGTCGTCTCAAGGTTTTGCACGCGGCGCGTGAGGCCCGGCTGCGTCAGGAACAGCCGCTCCGACGCCCGCACGAGCGAGCCGCTTTCGACCACCGCCACGAAGGCTTCCAGATCTCGAGTGTTCACAACGACTCCGCATAAAGATTATCGCGATAATTCAATTGTCGCATAACGTAACGCTCCCTACGATAGCTGGACCTGCCACGTTGCGGAGCCAATCGATGGAGCACCCTGCTGAAACCTGTACGCGTCCGATGGCGCGCGAGGCCGCCCCCACGAGCCACGCCAATCAGGCGACGCACACCACCCTCACCCTACCGATGACGCTATTCTTCGCCGCCGCAGTCGGCGTAATCGTCGTCAATCTGTCTGCGGCCCAGCCACTCGCCGGGCTCGTGAGCCATTCGCTGCGTTTGCGCCCGGAATTCGTCGGCGCGGTCGCCATGCTGCCGCAGCTCGGCTACGCTGCCGGTCTGCTGCTGCTCGTTCCGCTCTGCGATTTGCTGGAAAACCGGCGCCTGATTTTCCGCACGCTGCTTGCGTGCTCGGTCTTTCTGGCCCTCGCGGCACTGGCGCGCTCGGGCCCGCTCTTTCTCGCCGCGGCATTCCTCGCGGGCGCGACCTCCAGCGTGATCCAGATGCTCGTGCCGATGGCCGCCTCGATGGCGCCTGAAAGCCAGCGCGGGCGGGCCGTCGGCAACGTGATGAGCGGCCTGATGCTGGGCATCCTGCTCTCACGGCCGCTCGCGAGCCTGATTGCGGGAACGCTGGGCTGGCGTGCGTTCTACGGCATCGAAGCGGGGGCGGATGCCCTGCTCGCCGTGGTCCTCTTTCTGCGCACGCCGCGCCGCATGCCGAGCGTGACGGCGCGCTACGCCGATCTGCTTTATTCGCTCTGGACGTTGCTGCGCACCGAGCGGGTTCTGCGGCGCAGCGCCTTCCTCGCGGCACTTGCACTAGGTGCCTTCTCGGCGTTCTGGACCGCCGTCGCGCTGCTGCTGTCGCAGCCGCCGTTTTCGCTCGGCATGAACGGCATTGCGGCGTTCGCGCTAGCGGGCGCGAGCGGCGCGATCGTCACGCCGCTCGCGGGCCGGCTGGGCGATCACGGCGTGGGGCGCGCGGTTCAATACGCCGCGCACGCGACGATGCTCGGCGCAGTCCTGCTGTTAGGCGTGGCGGGCGCGGGCTGGGGCGGTTTTGCACCCGCCGCGCATCCCGCGCTGGCGCTCGGCCTGCTCGTCGTGGGCGCGGCTGCGCTCGATGCCGGCGTCATCGCCGACCAGACGCTCGGGCGGCGCGCGATCAACCTGCTCAATCCCGCCGCGCGCGGCCGGCTCAATGCGATTTTCGTGGGGATGTTCTTCATCGGCGGCGCCGCGGGCGCGCTCATGGCCGGCGCGGCGTGGGCCACGGCGCGCTGGAGCGGCGTGTGCCTCGTTGCCCTCGGCTTCACGGTTGCGGTCATCGCGCTAGGCTTCGTTTATCGCGCGTCGCCGGCTTCTGCCCGCTAGCGGCCTGCCTGGCAGGTGGTCCAACGAAAAAGCCGCGGCTGATCCGGCCGCGGCTTTCCTGTGCCTGTGTCAAACCGTCATGCGCGCAGCGATACGCTCACGTCTGCTGATCGGACCCATCCGCGGGTTGCGCGGTGTTGTCGTCGGCGGGCTTTTCGTCTTCCTTCTTCTCGACTAGCTGCTCGACTTCCTTGGCGCCCTCGAAACCGGCAACCGCGGCGGCGGCCTTGGTCAGAAAGCCTGCGTTCGGATCGAGCTTCTCGGCGCCTTCCACAGCGGCAACCGCACCGGCAATTTCACCCACCTTGTCCAGAATGCCCATTTCATCCCTCCAGTTGAAACCCGCTCCGGGCTGACGAGGCGATGTCTCGCCTCCCGTGCGCCGCACCTTCCATCCAGCGAGCGCGCCGCTTCATTGTGTGCCTGCTCGATGGCCGTATCAATCACTAACTCATTAATCTGACAATAATTAACGATGTGATACACGAACATATATTGCGCTGCGTCAATTGTTTGACTATAGTTAGGTTGTCTCCTCCATGTCTCCATTGGCATGGTTCAAGCCCGCATTCGCTGCGGGCTTTTCTTTTTCCCGCCCCGCATTCTCATCACACGCCGGATCGCCTCTGGCCTGCTGGCCGCGGCCAGGCTCGCGCCTTCCGCTGGCATAATCGTCCCTTCGCCGTTTTCCAGCCCTCTTTGATCTCGCCGCTGCAATGAATCTGCATACCTGGTGGCTGTTCCTCGTCACCGTCTTCGTCGTCTGCGCCATCCCCGGTCCCAACATGTTGCTCATCATGTCGCACGGCGCGCAGTACGGACTGCGCCGCACGAGCGCGACCATGGCCGGCTGCCTTTCCGCACTGGTTCTGATGCTCGCCGTTTCGGCGGCCGGGCTCGGCGTGTTCCTGCAAGCGTGGCCGACCATGTTCAACGCGCTGCGCTTCATAGGCGCCGCGTACCTCGTCTACCTGGGCGTCAAGGCGTGGGGCGCACCCGTGCCCGAGGCCGCCGCCGATGTTGCAGAACGTGTGGCCGCGCGCCCCGTGCGCTCGCCGCTCGCGCTCTATCGCAACGGCTTTCTCGTCGGCGGCAGCAACCCGAAGGCGATCCTCTTCGCGGCGGCGCTCCTGCCGCAGTTCATCGACGCGACCCGGCCGGTGCTGCCGCAGTTCGGCGTGCTCGTTGCAACCTTCGCCGTGTGCGAAGTGAGCTGGTATCTCGTCTACGCGGGTTTCGGCACGCGCATCGGCGCGACGCTCAAGAGCCGCCGCGTGGCAAAGGCGTTCAACCGCGTGACGGGCGGGGTGTTCGTCGGGTTTGGCGCGATGATGGCATTGATTCGGCAGTAGGGCTCGCGGGGCGGCGCGATGGTCTTGGCGCGCTTTCCCGAATGCAGGCACCAGGTCGACCGGCCAGTAGTCGCTGGTCCGACCTGTGGAGATGAGTAACGCTTCCACTCACGCGCAAATTAATCTGGACTACTACGGATAGGTGACTACCTGCTGCAGACCGAAGAGATTCGCACCGCACGTCGGCGAGGCCAGGGTTTTCCCACGTTATGCGAGTCTCGCATAGGGACATGCCACCTCCGCATCGTCCTTTTTTTGACCGCTTCTACCATCCGCTCTGACTCTGGTGTGACGCGTGGTCCATCCCGCTACCAATCGAATTCGGAGTCGTGGGATCGCCCGCTTTGTTCAGTTGAACCGCAACGTCGAAGTCGACGATGACAAGAGCGGATTTGTCGCGTCGCTCGATCTCAATCCTGAGAAGGCCCGTTTGCTGACCCAACTGCTGATCGCCAATGGGATCACGTCGCCCGACCAGGTACAGGCAGCGTTTTCTGCGACTTACTGATCGCAACCGATGAGGATTGCGTCTGCATTGGGTCAGTGCGGGCGCAATTCGCGTCGACACCATCGCGGACCTTCGCCAGGTCAGACGCAGTCCTCGACGCGACCTGGTGCAACGGTACCGGCGTAAGATCGGAACTTCCCGAAAACGCCATTTCACGTCCCAGAAGGCGGGCCATACGTATGGAAATCAAGTGGGTCGAGGACTTCATCGCCCTTGCTCAATACCAGAGCTTTTCACGCGCAGCGGAGTTCCGCAATGTGACCCAGTCCGGGTTCAGCCGGCGCATTCAATCGCTGGAGCAATGGGTCGGGGCGGAACTGATCGATCGCAGCAGCTTCCCTCCCGTGCTGACGCCCGCAGGTCAACTCTTCCGCGAAGTCGCTGAAGATATCCTGAACAAACTCTTCGATACACGCGCCATCATCCGGACTGAAAAACGGATCGGCGGCAAGAGCCTCCAGATTGCCGCCGGCCACACCATCGCGCTGAATTTTCTGCCTGCGTGGCTCAAGGCGCTTTCCGCCCACTTCGGGGACGTGCGCGCGCGCGTGGTACCGGCCAATGTGCACGACTCGATCCTGTCGCTCGTGAATGGCAACTGCGAACTGATGTTCGCCTACCACCACCCTGAACTGCCCTTGCATCTCGATCCCGCGAGGTATCAGCATCTCACTGTGGGTATCGACACGCTCATGCCTGCCAGCAGGCCAAACCTGCGTTCCGCGCCGACGTATCGACTGCCCGGAACAGCAAAACAGCCATTGCCTCACATTTCATACACGGAAACGAGTTATTTCGGCCGCTGCCTTGCGGTGCTGCTCGCTCGAGCGCCCTCTGCGCCTTCCTTGTTGCTTCACTATGAATCGGACATGGCCGAGGTGCTCAAAAAAATGGTCATGGAAGGCGAAGGGATGGCATGGCTGCCAAAGAGCGCGATAGCCGCGGAACTGGAGGCGGGTGAACTGGTCCCCGCAGGCCCGACGCACTGGAATCTGGATATCGAGTTGCGCGTCTACCGCGACGCTTCGAATCGCAGCGAGTTTCTCGATACGCTCTGGCAGCATCTTCGGGCGGTTCTACAGACCGGCGTCCAGGGTTTTCCCGCGTTATGCAAAATTCGCATACGCACATGCAACAACGGCATCATCGCTTCCTTTGGCACCCCTAATATGCCTCCCAACGCTTGACCGAGGTCGCAGTCGATCTCGCTCCAGGCGTCTCTCAACGTACACCGGTCATGTCTCGACCACCTTGTGTCACTCAAGGACAGACGGAAATGAAAAATCGCCTCACCGTTTATATTGCCGTTGGCATGATACTGGGCGTCATTGCGGGCTACGCGTGCCACGCCAGCACATCTGACCCGGCGACACTCAAAGCCATTGCAGGATACTTCTCGATCATCACGGACATCTTCCTGCGTCTCATCAAGATGATCATCGCGCCACTGGTGTTCGTCACGCTGGTGTCGGGCCTCGCCGGCATGGACAGTGGCCAGGACGTCGGCCGCATCGGTTTGCGTTCGGTGGGCTGGTTCGTTTGCGCATCGCTGATTTCGCTTACGGTAGGCCTCGTCTTCGCCAATCTCCTGCAGCCGGGGGCCGGCCTGCACATGGTGGCGGGTACAGGTGAAGTCGATACCGGCCTGAATACCTCGGCGCTGAACTTCAGGGACGTCCTGACCCACGCCTTTCCGACCAGCCTGCTCGACGCCATGGCGCGTAACGATATCCTGCAGATCCTGGTCTTCTCTGTCTTCCTCGGCCTGGGTCTGAGCGCAACAAAGCGTGACGCGCGCGTCAAGGTCGTGATCGAGATCATTGAAGGCATGGTGCCCGTCATGCTGCGCGTGACGAACTACGTCATGCGTGCGGCGCCGTTCGGCGTGTTCGGTGCGATCGCTTCGGCGGTGACGCTGCGCGGCCTCGACGTCATCTACACGTATGGCAAGCTGATTGGCTCCTTCTATCTGGGGCTGGTCGTGCTGTGGGCGATCCTGGTTTTCGTCGGCTATCTGTTCCTCGGCCGTCGTGTCGGCGCGTTGCTCAAGGCAGTGCGTGAACCCGCGATGATCGCGTTTGCGACGGCGAGCAGCGAGGCGGCCTATCCGCGGCTGACCGAGCAGCTGGAGCGCTTTGGCGTCGACAAGAAAGTCGTCGGCTTCACGCTGCCGTTGGGCTATGCGTTCAATCTGGACGGCTCGATGATGTATCAGGCGTTTGCGGCCATCTTTATCGCCCAGGCGTTCGGGGTCGACATGCCGATCTCGCAGCAATTCTTCATGCTGCTCGTACTGATGCTCAGCAGCAAGGGCATGGCCAGCGTTCCGCGGGGCTCGGTGGTGGTGGTTGCGGCAGTGGCGCCGATGTTCCATTTGCCGGTCGAAGGGGTCGCCATGGTGCTTGCGATCGACCAGATCCTCGACATGGGCCGCACGATGACCAATGTGATCGGCAACAGCGTGGCGACCGCCGTGATCGCGAAGTGGGAAGGCGCGAGAGAGAGCAACGCTTCCGATTTCATTAAGGATGGCGAACAGATTTTCGGTCCGGCGCAAGGTGGAGCGAAATGACTTCGGATGTCGCCGGTCACAAGCCCAAGTTCGGTATTGTCGGCGGCCTGGGACCGCTGGCAAGCGCAGATGTCTTCTTCAAACTGGTGAAGGCGACGCCCGCATCGACTGATGCCGAGCACTTCGACGCAATCTTTCAGCAGTCGCCTTTTCCCAACTCGGGCTCCGGAAGCACCGCGACGACGGAACGCAAGCTCTATATCTTCGAGATGATCCGGGACTTCGAGAAGCGCGGCGTAACAACGGTCGTGCTGCCGTGCTTTCTCAGTCACACCTTCATCGACGAACTGCGCGCGAACACGCGCTTGCAGATCGTGGACATGATCGAGGCGGTTCGCAGCCATGTTCGGCGCAAGTTTCCGGGCGCAAGCCGTATCGGCATACTCGCCTCCGACTACACGCGGGAAAAGCGCTTGTTTGAACGGTACTTTGCGCCCCCCGAGTTCGAAGTCATCCACCCCCGATGCCACGAAGAATTCGATCCGGTCACGGAAGCGGTATATGGATCGGACGGCATCAAGAGTGGCAACCTGCGCGGGCGTCCGGTCGAACTGCTGCGCGAGGCTTGCCGCGATCTGATCGCGCAAGGCGCCCAGGTGATCGTGCCCGGCATGACGGAAATCGCCCTGGTCGCGGACGAAATCGGCCCGCTGGGCGTACCGCTCGTCGATGCCAACCTCGCGTATGCGCAGTACGTCGTCTCTGGCGGTTACGGTTCGCCGTCGCACGCCTTCAAGGTTGGGGTCGTGGGCGGCGTGGGCCCCGCGGCGACGGTCGATTTTCTGCAGAAGATTGTCCGCAATACACGCGCCACGCGCGACCAGGACCACATCAAGCTGCTGGTCGAACAAAACCCGCAGATTCCGGATCGCACCGATAATCTGATTGGTGACGGCGCGGACCCAACGGTCTCGCTGTACGCGACGTGCAAGCGGCTCGAGGACGGCGGCGCGGACATCATCGCGATTCCGTGCAACACCGCGCATGCATTCGTCGAGCGGATCCAGCCGTACCTCAACATTCCGATTGTGAACATGTTGACGGTCACGGTTGGCTATCTGCGCACGACGTATCCGGCGCTTCGTGATGTCGGTGTGCTAGCGACATCGGGCACGATCGAGAGCGGGGTCTATCGAAAGGCGCTGGAATCGCAGGATCTTCGTCAGGTCGTGCCCTCCCCTGCGCTACAGGAGCGCGTGATGGAAGCCATCTACGGCAAACATGGCGTCAAGGCGGGATTGACGACGGGGCAGTGTCAGCAGGACATCGCCGCCGCGATGGAAGGACTGATTGCCGAAGGCGTTGAAGTCGTCGTCCTTGGGTGCACCGAACTCCCGCTCCTTTTGACCGGGAGTGAATTCGTGGGCAGCGGCGGCGCGCGCGTCAGGCTGGTTGATCCCACCGACGTTCTCGCGCGACGATGCATCGCGTACGCATTGTCGGCCGACGCGACCCTCGCTTGACCCGAATACTCTCCAACGGAGCAAAGCAATGTCCAATCGTTCTGAACGCATCGAACACGATCTTCTCGGCGACCTCGCCGTGCCCAATGAAGTCTATTACGGAGTCCATACGCTTCGTGCGCTCGCCAATTTCCCGATTACCGGCATTCCAATCTCGACTTGTCCGAATCTGGTCAACGCCCTGGCGTTTGTGAAAGAAGCCGCGGCGATTGCGAACTGCGAATTACGGCTGCTCCCCGAGCACAAGATGAAGGCCATCGTTCACGCATGCCAGCAGATTCGTGAGGGGGTTGCGCACGACCAATTCGTCGTCGACGTGATTCAGGGCGGCGCCGGCACGTCGACCAACATGAACGCGAACGAGGTGATCGCCAATCTCGCGCTCGAACATCTTGGCCACGAACGAGGAGACTACGCGGTACTGCACCCAAACGAAGATGTGAATCTGGGGCAAAGCACCAACGACGTTTACCCGACTGCACTGAAAATCGCCACGTATATGGGCATCGCGCAACTGGTCGATGCGATGGGTGTCCTGCGCGCGTCGTTCGAACGGAAGGCAGTGGAGTTTCACGACGATCTGAAGATGGGGCGAACCCAGTTGCAGGACGCGGTCCCCATGACCCTGGGACAAGAGTTCAGCACCTTTGCGGTCATGCTCGAAGAAGATCAGGAACGTCTGCGGGAAGCGTCGAAACTGATTTGCGAAATCAACCTGGGCGCCACGGCGATCGGCACGGGCATCAATACGTCGCCCGACTATGCGCCGCTCGTCTGCCGCCATTTGGCCAGTGTCACCGGTATCCCTGTGACGACGTCGCCCAATCTCGTGGAGGCGACGCAGGACGTCGGCTCGTTCGTGCAACTGTCGGGCGTGCTCAAGCGCGTGGCGGTCAAGCTCTCGAAGACCTGCAATGACCTTCGCCTGCTTTCGAGCGGCCCGCGCGCAGGCCTTGGTGAAATCAACCTGCCGCCGGTTCAGGCGGGCTCCAGCATCATGCCGGGCAAGGTCAATCCGGTCATTCCGGAGGTCGTGAACCAGATCGCTTTCGAAGTCATCGGCAATGACGTGACGGTCAGCTTTGCTGCGGAGGCCGGTCAATTGCAGTTGAATGCGTTCGAGCCGGTCATTGCGCACAGCCTGTTCAAGAGCGTTGCGCACCTGCGTGCGGGATGTCTGACCCTGGCATCGAGGTGTGTCGACGGGATCACGGCCAATCGCGAGCGGCTTCGTTCGCTCGTTGAAAATTCCATCGGCATCGTGACTGCGCTGAATCCGTACATCGGCTATACGAATGCGACCCAGGTAGCCCAGGAAGCGCTCGTATCGGGAAGGAGAGTCGCCGATATTGTCATCGAGAGAGGCTTGCTCACGCGGGCGCAACTCGAAGACATTCTCAAGCCCACGATGCTGACGCAGCCGAGGCATCACCTGCCGCTTGCGTAGTTAGCGTACGCCGCCAGGCGAACACCGCCAGCGTATTCTAGTTGCGGCCTTGCGTACGGTAGAGTTCGTTGGCGCGCGTAAGATGGGCGCGCATCGCCGCCTCGGCGGCGTCGCCGTCACGGGCGGCGATCGCATCGACGATGCGTTGATGCTCGGTGAGTGTGAGTTCCTCGACGCCCGGCGCGCGCACGAGCGGCTGGTAGTATTCGCCCGCCCAGCGGAACAGCGACTCCACGATCGAGGGAAAAATCGGGTTGCCGCTGATCTTCGCAATTTCGCGGTGGAACGCCATGTCCCTCTCGATGAATTCCGCGAGATTGACCATGGACGCGCGATGCTGCGCCACGCTCAACTGAAGCCGCGCAACATCTTCTTCCGTGGCGCGCTCGGCCGCCATGCGTGCGGTGCCGGTTTCGAGAAAAAGCCGCGCGTGCTTGAGGTGCTCGAGCATGTCCGGTTGGGTGCGCAGCAGATGCAGCGCGCCGCCAGCGATCTGGGCAATCAGGCGGTCTGCGGTCGGCACGACCACGCGGGCGCGCTCCCCATGCACGATCTCGACGATGCCGGAACGCTCCAGCGCCTGCAGTGCTTCGCGCACCGCCGGCCGCCCGACGCCGTATATCTCCATCAGCTCGCGCTCGGACGGTAACTGCGCGCCGGGCGCGATCTCGCCCGCACGAATGCGTTCCATGAGTCGATCGACGACTTCCTGATATAGCTTGCGACGTGGAATGATCTCGCCCATTGCAGTGGTACTGTAAACGTCTGGTGTAATGACAATACCACACCACGCCGCCGGCCACCACGTCACCGCTGGATCACTTCGCCTGCCCTTCGCGCACGGCGCCAAAGAAGTCGGCCTGGCCGATCTGTCCGCCCTTGAGCACGATTTCGAGGCCGTCGCGCGCAGCAGCGCTCGACCATGCTCTGCACAGCGGCGCACCGGGCGCCACGCCCGCCGTCACGCTGAGCGCGTCGATGCCCAGCGCGCCGGCGACCTCGCCCGAACTGTCACCACCCGCAACGACCACGCGCGTGACGCCGGTGCGATCGAGCATGCGCCGCATCACCGCCGCGAGCGCGCGGCCTACTTCGCGGGCGGCGTCCTGACGCGTGCGTCCGCAGCGCCGCGCGATCTCGTCGAAGCCGCGCACGACCGGGTCGTCCGGGCCCTCCGCGCTGTGGACGACGGCGCTGCTTCCGCTGATGATGGCTTGCGTAGCGGCCCCTGCGGCCCGTTCGATTTCAGCGGGTCCCGCTTGCGGATCGAGGGCACGCGCGAGGTCGAGCCGATCCACGTGAAAACCGTGCTGACGCGCCCAGCCAATCTGCGCCGCGGTGACCGGCGAACAACTGCCGCTCACCACGCCGATCGCATCGACGGGACTCGCCGCCGGCAACGACGGCGCAGCGGGCAGCCAGCCTCGCGAGCGCCAGTACGCGACAAGCGCGTACTGGAGGCCCGATGACGAAGCCGTGAACACCCCTTCGCCGCGCGCATCCCAAACGAGGCGGCCCGCTTCTGCCAACGTTTCGTCGTCGAGCACATCGATCAGCACGACGGGGGTATCCTCCGCCGATAGCATGCCCACGCGTGAGGCACCGTCCCCGGCGCGCAACTGAAGCATGTCGATGAGTTCGATGCGGCGCGACGTCTGCCGCGCGAGATGGCGGCGTAGATCCGCTTCGTCCATCGGCGTCACGGGGTGGCGCGACATCGTCGGATGACGGTCGAGGCGATAGCCGACGCCATCGACGGCTGCGAAGAGGTTGCCGAACACTTGATAGCGTTTCAGGCGCGGTGCGCCGATCACCATCGGCGACCAGTTTCCCGGCATGTACTGCGTGCCGATGTCGACCGCGGCGCCAATCGAACCCACCTCGGGCGACGAATCGAACGTGGAACACACCTTGTACTGCAGCACCGGCGCGCCGAGCGCGGCGAGGCTCGCGAACGCCAGCGGCAGCGCTTCGCGCATCCACGCGGCACTGCGCCCGCGCGACGATCCCGCGATACCCACGCAGCGCGCCTCGGGAAAGCGCGCGAGCGCCTCGGGCGTTGGCGTGTCGAGAAACAGGATGGTGGGGATGCCCGCGGCCGTCATGGCCTCCATCGCATCGGTCGAGCCCGTGAAGTCGTCGCCGTAATACGCGAGTAGCAGGCCCTCGGGCAGGGACGCGTTGTTTGTTTCAGCCATCCCGTTGCTCACTTCCAGAAGCCGAGCGCCGCACGCAATGACGGATGCCTCTGCGCATGCTGCTCCAGCGGCACGCCTTCGATAGCGGCGCACCAGGCTTCGCGCAACGCATCGACGCCTGCGGCCACACCCTGCGGGTGACCGAAAATGCCGCCGCCCGCCGTATGGATGAGATCGGCGCAGCCGAGTGCAGCGTAGGTATCGGCGGCCTGCAGGCCGGTCTGCCCCGAGCTGAAAACAGGCATGGCCGGCATGGGGGCGCTCGCCATCACCGGTGCGAGCACGGCGCGCGCCGCAGCGATCACGCTGTCGTCGGGTTCGCTGAACTTGTTGCGCAGGCCGTTCACGTGCATGTGGTCCGCTCCGGCGAGACGCCAGATCATCTGCCACGGCGCGTAGTCCCAACCGAGCGCCGGACTGCGCGAGAGGTAGCCCCAGCCCGCCCGATGCGCGTGGATGGGCAACTGCGAATGCCGCCGCAATTCATGCAGGCCCACGATACCCACGGAATTGAGCACGGCCATCACGCACGTTCCGCCATGCGCGAGCACGAGATCGTGGCGCCCGCGCATCTGGTCGAGGTCGCCCGTGAGATTGAACGCCACCATCGCCTTCTTGCCGGTGCGATCAGCATGGTCGTTCACGACGCGCATCACGGCCTTCACGCGTTCGTCGAAGGGACAATGGGAGCCGTCGGCCTGTAGTTCGTCATCCTTGATAAAGTCGATGCCGCCCTCCACGAGCTCGCGCACCTGCTGCGCGGTTTCCTCGGGCGAAAGCCCCACGCTCGGCTTGATGATCGTGCCGATCAGCGGACCGTGCGCCACGCCCGTGAGCCGCCGCGTGCCTTCGATGCCGAACGCCGGCCCTGGATAGGCCGCCGCGAACGACTCAGGCAGTCGCAGCCCGGTGAGCCTCAGGCCCGACACCTGGCGCAGCTCGAACAGGTTGCCTGCAACGGTCGACATCAGGTTCGGCAGCGACGCGCCGAAATTCTCCATCGGCCACGAGAGTTCGAGCGTACAGCGCGTGTATGCGTCTGAGCGCATGCCGCCGGGCAGGCTCGGCGCGTCCACGGTTTCCAGCACGTCGAGGCGCTCGACCCGCGCGCCCGAGCGCGCCTTCAGCTCCGGTGTTTCGTTTGGCAGTGCGACGAAAGTGCCGCTCGACTGCTCTCCGGCGATGACGTCGGCGGCACGCCGTGGATCATCGCCGGTCTCCAGCCAGTAAGTCGCGTGAATACGTTCGGTCACGGTGCGATTCCTGTTTCGGGTCAGGTGATGCGGCGAATGCTCTCGGCGATCTCGGCGCGGTCGAATACGCCCTTCCAGTCGTCGCGCATGAGGCGCGGCTTGCCGAATTCGATCGCCTTGTTGCAGGCGTCGGAGAACGCGCCGGGTATCTCGTTGAAGATCACCGCGCTCAGGATGTTCATGTGGCCGAGCAGGAAGTCGCGCGCGGCTTCCCTGGGCACACCGCGCTGGATGGTCTCGTCCATCGCTTCGCGCATCACGTACAGCAGCGTCGCGCAGACCGTTTCGGAGAGACCCGGCTCGAGCATGGCCATCTGATCCACGCTCAGGCGATACGAGCGCAGAATCGGCGCGTAGATCGTTTTCGCCACATCCTCGCCGAGATCGAACGCCGAGTCCGGTCCCTGCATCAGAGCGCTCGTAATCGACTGCTTGGCGTATGCGCCACCGAAATGATCGTGAAGCGACTTTTCATCGACATCGTAGTTAAAGATGATCGGATGGCACGGATGCGCAACGAAGTACGTGAGATCGGGCCGCTCCGGCAGATGACCCGCGAACGGCGCGGCGGCGTCGAGCGTCATCACCATCGTGCCGGCCTTCAGCATGGGCGAGATTTCGTGGCTCAGCTTGCCGATCAGCGTATCGGGCACGGCGAGGATGACGACCTGCGCGCCGTCGAGCGCCGCTTCGACCGACACGCACTCTATGTTCAGTTCATCCTTGAGGCGCTTGCGCCCCGCTTCGCCGACTTCCACGTGCGCCACGCGATAGTCCGACTTCTGCAAGTTGCCCGAAAGGCGAAAGCCCATCTTTCCGCCGGCGCCAAAGAGCGCAATTTTCTCTTTCATGTTCATCCTCCTTGCCAGGTCCGTGAGTCCAGCTTCGATCAATTCGCGGCGAGCGCGTGCTCGCGCTCACGCGATGCGCGCGGCTCGCGGGCAAAGGCCAGCGCGAGCACGGCGCTCAGCAGCATCAAGGCGCCGACGACGAACATCGGCGCGTGGTAAGAGCCGGTTGCATCGTGCATGGCGCCCGTCACGTAAGGCGCGACGAAGCCCGCCACATTGCCGACCGTATTGATGAGCGCGATGCCCGCAGCGGCGCCCGCGCCCGAGAGCGAGCGGGCCGGCAGCGTCCAGAAGCACGGCAGCGCGGCGAACACGGCGCAGGCCGTCACCGTGATGACGGCAATGCTTGCTGCCGGCGACTTCATGTAGAGCGCGACCGGAATGCTCAGCGCGCCGAGCAGCGCGGGAATCCCGACGTGCCAGCCGCGCACGCCGCGACGCGTGGCGTCGCGGCTCCAGACGAAGAGCGCGATGGCCGCGGGCAGATACGGAATGGCCGTAATGAGCCCCTTCTGGAACACGTTGAAGTGCGTGCCGAACTGCCCTTCGAATCCGCCGATGATGGTCGGCAGGAAAAACGCGAGCGCATAGAGGCCGTAGACGAGCCCGAAGTACATCAGCGAAAACATCCACACGCGAGGGCTCAGCAGGGCCGCCCCCGCATGCGCGCCGTGACGCATCGCGCCCGCTTCTTTCGTGCGCGCCTCCGCTTCGAGTTCAGCGTTGAGCCACGCCTGTTCGTCGCGTGTGAGCCAGCGCGCCTGCGAGGGACGGTCGCTCAGATAGAACCATGCGATCACGCCCACCACGATGGCCGGCAAGGCCACGCCGATGAACATCACGCGCCACCCCGCGAGCCCGAACCACCCATGCGCCCCGATGAGCAGCGCGGCGAACGGCGCACCGATCACGATGGTGAGCGGCTGCGCGAGATAGAACAGCGCGAGGATATGGCTGCGATGGCGCTGCGGCACCCAGTTGCTGAGAAAGAGGATCGCGCCGGGGAAAAAACCCGCTTCCGCCACGCCCAGCAGGAACCGCAGCACATAGAGCGAGGTCGCGCTGTTGACCCACGCAAGCAGGAGCGCGACCACGCCCCACGTCACCATGATGCGCGCGAGCCAGCGGCGCGCGCCGTAGCGATGCAGCGCCAGGTTGCTCGGCACTTCGAGAAAGATGTAGCCGATGAAGAACACGCCCGCCGCGAATCCGAACTGCGCCGCGTCGAGACCGAGGTCGTGCGCCATGCCGTTCGGGCCGGCAAACGAGATCGCGGTGCGGTCAAGGAAGTTGATGAAGAACATCAAGGCGACGAACGGCACGAGGCGCAGCGAGACCTTGCGGATCGTCGGACGTTCGAAAGCGGATTCGGCTTTACCTGAAACGGCTTGCATGCGTTTGCTCCCGCGAGTGATCCGATGCTGATTAACAGATCATATGTGCTGGTATGATGAGTAGACCATCATGACGGAACGACTACACCTGGTATTTCCACCGACATGTCTGTACGCCGCGGCGCTTATGCGCCCCGGACGCTACGTCAACACCGCGCGCGAAGAGGCGAACACACAGGCAAACGGCCGCAGCGTCACCGCAACACCGGGCGACAGCGTCCATGGCCCGGGTGCGTCGGGGCCCCCGCCCAACGTGCATTCGTCGAGGCTCGTCGCCTGCAGCGATGTGGGTATCGCCTCGTCGAATTCGAGCTGAACCTCGCGTGGCTCGCTCGTCAGATTGGCCAGCACGAGTTCGATCGCGCCGTCGGCGTGGCGTCCTGCGAGGCACGCGATACGGGCGGCATGGCCGCTTCGCGTGACGTGCAGGCGCGACGCTCCCGCCATACGAGCCAATGCCTTCGCGACATCGAGAACCGGATAGCGCGCGGGCGTGTGGCCTTCCACATCGGCAAGCCCGCGCGGCCCTGTCAAGGCACCGAGCGAGAGCGTTTCGATTCCCGCGCCTTCGAGCGCGGCCGCATATCCGGCGAGCCAGGCGGCACCGAATAACGCGCGCTGGCGCGGATCGTTGGCGGCCATGGCCACGCGTTCGCCTCCGGGATTCGGCATCACGCGCGAACCGTATGGGTTCTGTCGCATGCCGATCGAGACCGGCCCGATCGCGTAGGGCTGCCCACCGATCAGCGCGCGGCAAGAGCGTGTGATGTGGGGAATGGCCTCGAGCGTCTGCATCACGCTGCGGTCGTCAGCGGCGTGCACGATGGGACACGTCGCGTGGGTAACCCAGTCGACCAGGTCGAGCGGCGGCCGCTTGCGGTTCAGCTCCGTGAAGTAGCTCAGCATGCCGCCGCCAAGCCGTAGCGTGGGGAACGCACGGCGCGCCTCACGATAGACTTCGTCGAGCGCGGGACACGGCGGGCTCACGCTGCCCGGCGGGTTCGACTGCCGATGCACGGCCGGGCTCACGATAAGGCCCGTCAACGCGAGGGCGGCCTGGTCGATCTGGGCGGCGAGGCACAAGAGTTCCACATGCGGCGCCTCGATACCGGGCAAGGCAAACTCCAGCACGGCCGCCACGCCGCTTTCGCGCTGCAACTGTGCAAAGCGTCCAAGCTCGGCCACGCCATCGCCCGCAAGCGGGTCGTAGCTCAGCGTCAATTGCTGCGGCCCGAACTCTGCAAGCAACACGAGATTCGCGAGCGCCGCTGCGGCATCGTGTGTGGCAATGGCTACGCCGATCGCCGGCATGGTTTCGTGCTGCCCGAGATTGCCAGAAGCGATTTCGATCTTGTCGGCACGCGCCTCTCGTGTGGCTTCTGCTTTCCCCGTCGCCTGACGCGTACCGGCCACGCTTAGCGTCACCGTCTGCGCGAACGCTGCGCCCTTTTCCAGCGTATAGGGCCACGGCAGTTCAAGCGGGCGTGAATAGGTCTTGAACGAAGCATCGGACCAGTTGCGCTGGTCTTCCATCTCGAACACGTCGCCCGTGAAGGTGCAACGCACCGTCAATCCATTCGACAGATCATGTTCGATTGCCGCGATGTCCTTGAAGGGCTGCCACGGATCGATCAGTGTCGGGAAGGCCGCGCTTTCACGACTGCCGTCGCCGTGCTCCACGCGCGCGGGCGCACCGGCTACGCCGTCGATGGGATGGAGCACGCAAAATCCGCAGCGGGCCGCCAGAAAATCGGCATGCGCGGTGACGTCACAACGAAACGTGAGGGCGCCGTTGGCTGAACACGCCATGGCAAGCGCATAGCTGAGTGCGTGTCCTTCCGGATTCGCACAGCGCGCGTCGTACGCAACGTGAAAGCCGCCCGCCGTCTCTTCGACATCGATGCGTTCGATGTCGGGGCGGCACGTGCCCCAGTCCTTGTCCCGCACGAGAAATGACACGGCGCGTATGACTTCGGTGCCTTGATAGCGGATGTCATGCAATGCGCCGTCGATCAGCCACGCCGACCACGGTCCCGCTTCGAGGCGGCGCCCCGGGGTCACCGGCTGCTGCGTGCCGTAGTAGATCGCGTTGCTCATCCCATTGCTCATGACGCCGCCTCTCCCGGCACGACGCTGCGCCGCTCGCGCGCCGAAAGATACGTGGCCTCCACAAGCTCCAGCGTGCGCAGATTGTCGCGACCGCTCGTGGCCGGCTCGACGCCGCGCCGCAGGCAATCCACCCAGTGCGACTGGATGCTGAACACGCTGCCCTGGATCGCCACCCAGGGCTCGCTCGTCCACGAGAGCGCACGCGGTGCGACGTTGCGCAGCTCGGAACCTGCTCGCGTGTGGATCTGCAGCTGGTAGTCCGCAAAGAGCCGCAGAGAACCCTCGGCGCCGTCGACTTCGATGAGCGTCTGCGGAAAGAGCTCGCGCGGCAACCGCGTCGCGTAGCTGCAATCCACCACGCTGCTCATGCCGTTTTCATGCGCGAGCAGGATCGTCGCGACGTCCTCGCCGCGAATCGAGGGATTCACGCGCGCGGTCGTGGCGCTCACGCGCGCCACGTCGCCGAACAGGCAGCGCGCGACGTCGAGAATGTGGATGCCGAGATCTTCGACGATAAAGCGCTCGCCCTGCGCCAGATAGGGCTGACCGCTAAACACATCGTATGCCGAACGAAACGACACGCGCCCCCAGAACGGCTGCCCGATCGCCCCCTCGCGCAGCACCCTTCCCACGGCCTGGATCGCGCTCTGCCAGCGAAAGTTTTCGTGAACCATCAGTGGCACGCCGGCCTCGTGGCACGTTTGAACCATAGCGCGCGCATCGGTGAGCGAGGAAGCGAACGGCTTCTGGCAAATCGTCGCCACGCCGGCCGCCGCCGCAAGCTCCACGAGCGCGCGGTGACTCGGCACGGTGGTCGCGATATCGACGAAATCGAGCCGCTCTTCACGCAGCATCGTGGCCGCGTCCGTGTAACGCCGTTCGATGCCAAACCTGTCGCCGACTTCGTCGAGGCGCGTACGGTTCGCGTCACACAGCGCGACGATCCGTGCGCCGTCGATGTCCTGCCACGCATGCAGATGATTGAGCGAGAAGAATCCGCAGCCGATCAACGCGCCCTTCAATTGCGCCGGTGCCGCACTCGTGATCACACTCATCGGTCACGCCCCCGTTGCGGCCTGCTTTTGCAGCGCAAAGCGCTGCTGCGCGCGCCGCTGGATCTGGTCGACGACCACCGCCGCCACGATGACGACGCCCTTGATCACCGTTTGCCAGAACGAACTCACGCCCATCATCACGAGCCCGTCCGAAAGCATGCCGATCACGAACGCACCGACGATGGTGCCGCCGATCTTGCCGCGTCCGCCCGACATCGACGTGCCGCCCAGCACGGCCGCCGCGATCGCGTTGAGTTCGAACGTCTCGCCGCTCATGGGGTGCGAAGCGACGAGTTCGGAAGAAATGATCAACCCGACGATCGCCGCGCAGAAACCGGAAAACATATACACGAACATCTTCACGCGATTCACGCGCACGCCCGAGAGCTGGGCGGCGCGCTCGTTGGCGCCAACCGCGTAGATCTGCCGGCCGAGCGGCGTGCGCGCGGCAATGTACGCGGCGACCACGCCCACCACGACCAGCAACCATACCGTGAGCGGAATGCCGAGTATCGTCGCGCTGCCGAGAACCGGAAAGCCGCTGGTACCGTAGGCGGGATTGCCCGTGAGGTTCGGGAAGGTCTCGCCGCCCGAGGACAGCAACGCTGCGCCTCGCGCGATATAGAGCGTGCCGAGCGTCGCGATGAACGGCGCGACGTTCAGCCGGGTGATGAGCAAGCCGTTGATCGCGCCTACCAGCACGCCCACGACCAGCGCCACGACGATCACGGCAGGCACGCTCAGAAAGAGCGTGTACTCGCTGCCGATGGGAATGCCCTTGAGGATGAGCCCGCCCGCCACCATGCCCGTGAGCCCCACGACCGAGCCCACCGAAAGGTCGATGCCGCCCGCCACGATCACGAACGTCATGCCGATTGCGAGGAAGGCGTTGAGCGCGACGTGCCGCGACATGATGAGCAGGTTCTCGATGCTCAGAAAGTTGTGGGCAGCGAACGAAAAGAAAACCACGACCGCGAACAATGCGATGAACGTACGCAGCTTCAGCAGCAGGAGCAGCGGCGCTTCGCTGAAGCTCGCTCCGGGTGCCGTGCTCTTGATGGCCAGCGACATGAATGCTCTCCAGATGAATGCAGGCTAAACGTTGGAACCGTGACGACCGTTGAACGCGCTTGCTCAGGCCGCCTGTTCGTGCGCAGCATGGGTGGCATGCGCCGTCCTGTGCCCGACTGCGGAGGCGGCGACGAGCGCGTCCTGCGTAGCGTCGGCGGCATCGAATTCAGCAGTGACACGGCCATTCGACATCACGAGAATGCGATCGGACAAGGCCATCACCTCTTCGAGATCGGACGTCACGAACAGCACGCCCAGTCCCCGGCCGGCCAGGTCGCGCATGACCTTGAAAATGTCCGCCTTCGCGCCGACGTCGATGCCGCGGCTGGGCTCGTCCATCAGCAGCACTTTTGGCGTGGTCATCAGCGCACGCGCGATGACCACCTTCTGCTGGTTGCCGCCGGAGAGCGAACTGACCGGCAGCCGCCAATCGGCGACCTTGATCGCGAGGTTGCGAATGTAATCGAGCACCGAGCGCTGCTCGCGCCGCGGATCGATGTGGAAACCTCGCGCATGTGCCGCGAGACTCGAGAGCGTCATGTTCTCGCCAATCGACATGATGGGCAGCAGCGCGTCGGCCTTGCGGTCCTCGGGAATGAGCGCAAGGCCCTGCACGACGCGTCCCGCGATCGGCTTGCCGTCGAGCGCCTTGCCGCCGAGCACCACGCTGCCGGTTGCGTGCGCATGCACACCCAGAATGCATTCGAACAGCTCGGAGCGCCCCGCCCCCATCAGTCCGTAGATGCCAACGATCTCGCCCGCGTGAAGCGACAGTGAGACATGATCCACGAGCAAGCCGCTGCCCTTGCGCGGCAGCGTGACGTCGCGCAGCGTCAGCACCTCGGCGCCGCGCGTGTGGCCGACGGGGCGCGAAAAGTCCTTCGTTTCGCGGCCCACCATTTGCCGCACGATCCACGGCACGTCGATCTGCGCCATCGGCTGATGGCCCGTGATGAGGCCGTCGCGCAGCACCGTGATGTAGTCGCCGATCCTGACCAGTTCTTCGAGCCGGTGCGAGATGTAGACGATCGACACGCCCTGCGCCTTCAGCTCCGCAATCACGCGAAACAGCACGGCCACTTCCGCCGCGCTGAGCGCCGAAGTGGGTTCGTCGAGGATCAGCACGCGCGCATCGTGGGCGAGCGCCTTCGCGATCTCCACGAGCTGCTGCTGCCCGATGCGCAGATCCTCGACCAGCGTGTCGGGGCTGAGGTCGAGTTCGAGCCGCGCGAGCAACTCGCGCACTTTCTCGCGCTGTGCGTCGGCGTCGATATCGATGCCGACACGCGTGATTTCGTGCGCGATGAAGATGTTCTCGGCGATCGTGAGGTTCGGAAACAGGTTGAGTTCCTGAAAGACGATGCCGATGCCGAGGCGTAGTGCCTCTGCGCTGCTAGCCGGTGCGACTGGCTTGCCGTCCAGCACGAGCTTCCCGCTGGTCGGCTGCTCCGCGCCCGCGATGATCTTCATGAGCGTGGATTTTCCCGCGCCGTTCTCGCCCACGAGCACATTGACTGCGCCCCGTCGCACCGAGAAGTTCACACCCTTCAGTGCAACCGTGCCGGGATAGACCTTGGTGACGTCCTCGACCTGGAGGATTACGTCGGCATTGCTGGCGTCGGTCATGACTTGCCCCCGACCGTGACCGCGAGCGGTACGATCTCCGGCTGGTCGCTCGACGAGTCGTACGAGAACGCACCCGTCACCGTAATCGGCTTGCCTTTGAGATCGTTGCGCGGCAGCGGCTTCATGACGTGATTCGCCGCGTACGCATTGAGCGCCGTGCCGAATTGCGCATACTCGATCTGGTTGCGGAAATTGCTGAACGAAATGAAATCGAGCGAATCGCGCAGCGTGGTCCCGAGCACCGTCGGACCGATGTCGACAATCACGCTGGCCTGCCCGCTGCCGTCGACGTCCACGCCCACGGTGCCCTGACTCGACTGTGTGTCCACGTCCACGATCGTGCCGTGCAGCGTGGTCGGAAAGTTCCACGGCGCGCCATCGTCCTTGCCGCGGTAGCCGTACTTGTGGCCGGCGGCGTCGGGGTCCGCCTTGATGGCATCGCGCAGCGTCCGATAGTCCACTGCGCGCTTTTCGATGTCGGGCACGATCTTCGTACTCCACATCGACGCCACCATGGCGTTCGGGTCGTAGCCCGCCGACGCATAGTTGTCGTGCGATCCACCCGAGCCCTGCAGGTCACTGTTCTTCACCAGCTTGCAGCCGTGCAGCGCGCCGCTCGCCACCACGGCGATGACCGCGTACCGAAGCACTCCCATGCATAACCCCATCTGGTTACGGATGTCCTTGCGGAGCGCGCCGCGCCCCGCTCGTGCAATGCTTGTGCTACCGATGCGCGCCTTAACGCAAGGCGAACATGTCGAGCTTGCTGGCGTTCGTCTTCGTGATGAGCGAGCAGTTGATGAGCTGCTTTTCGGGTTTGCCCGTCGCGCCGGTCTTCAGATACTTGTCGGCCTGATCGACCGCGTCGTTGGCCGCTTCGGCCGCTGGCTGCAACACCGTCGCGCGGATCTCGCCACGCTTGATCGCGTCACGCACATCATTGCTGCCGTCGAAGCCCACCACGATGATGTCGTTGCGCTTCGCAGCTTTCAACGCGGCTGTTGCGCCCATCGCCATGGTGTCGTTGCCGGCTATCACGCCCTTGATGTCGGGGTGACTCTGCAGGATCGATTCCATTACCGAATAGGCTTCAGTCTGACTCCAGTTCGCCGATTGACGCTCGACCATCTTCATGTTCGAAAACTGGTCGATCACATCGTGATAGCCCTTCGAGCGGATGCCGGCATTGATATCCGCCTCGCGGCCGACGAGCTCCACGTAGTTGCCTTTCTCGCCCATCGCCTTGACGAAGGCGCGCGCGCCGAGCTGCGCACCCTGGTAGTTATTCGAAACAATCTGCGAGATCGCGATGCCGGTCGCGTTGATTTCACGATCGATCAGGAACGCGGGAATTTTTGCGTCCTTCGCCTTCTTGACTGCGGCGATGGACGCCTCCGAGCCGGCGTTGTCGAGAATGATCGCCTTCGCCCCGCGGGCGATGGCGGTGTCGATGAGTTGTGATTGCTTATTGGCGTCGTCGTCGTGGACCAGCACGATGGTGTCGTAGCCGAGCGCCTTGGCGCGCGCGTTCGCCGTGTCGGCTTCCGCCTTGAAGAAGGGATTGTCGTGAGAGGGGGTGATGATGGCGATGAGATTGGCCGCTTGCGCGACGCCCGCCGTGCCGAGAACCGCAAATGACATCAACGTCGACGCAAGCCAACGCCTGGGTGCCTTCATGATGCTGTCTCCTGTCTGGTTAAACGCCTTTGTCTGACTACAACCAGCTGACGGTCGTGATTGCCTTTCAACACTCATCACTTATGCCGTCATGATGTCATCATACCAGTAGGCAGGAACTCCGCTATGTTTTTAGATCCAGGGTTTTCTCTCATCTCGCACAAGTGGCAGAATCGGCACTTATCTCCTGCCCAGGTTAAAGATTGATGGGTCCAGGGCCCGCTCGGCGCGCGGCCCGCTTGCGCGCCCATCGCGCGCCTTCTACGCTTTTTATTCCACTTCCCGCTTCCGGCCTGCAATGAAGTCCCATCGGCATACCATCTTCACGGCGCTCCTCGCGGCCGCCCTGTTCGGCATCACCACCCCGCTCGCCAAGGCGCTGCTCGGCAGCGTGTCGCCGTTCATGCTCGCGGGACTCTTCTATCTCGGCAGCGGCTCGGGGCTCGCGGCCGTCCTGGTGTTACGCCGCTTGTCGGCGCGCCGCAGCCATTCAGCCGCCACGCAGGAGCCCGCACAGGACCCGCTGCGCCTGGCCGAACTGCCATGGCTTGCCGGTGCGATCGCCGCGGGCGGCGTGGCGGCGCCCGCCCTGCTCATGCTCGGCCTGAACACCACGCCCGCCGCCACGAGCGCGCTGCTGCTGAACCTCGAAGGCGTGCTGACGGCGCTCATCGCCTGGGTCTGTTTTCGCGAAAACTTCGACGCGCAGATCGCGCTAGGCATGCTGGCGATCGTGGCGGGCGGCGTGCTGCTCTCGTGGCCCGGCGCGCATGCCGGCGCCGTGTCCGGCATCGCGCCCGGCGCGCTGCTCGTCGCGCTCGCGTGCCTGTGCTGGGCCATCGACAACAACCTCACGCGCAAGGTCTCCACCAACGACGCGATGGTCGTGGCCTGCACCAAGGGGCTCGTGGCCGGGCCGGTGAATATCGGCATTGCGCTCGCCGCGGGCGCGCACTGGCCCGCCTGGCCGGCGGTCAGCGGCGCCATGGCCGTGGGTTTCGCGGGCTATGGCGTGAGCCTCGTGCTCTTCGTCGTCTCGCTGCGCCATCTCGGCACGGCGCGCACCGGCGCCTATTTCTCCGTGGCGCCGCTCTTCGGCGTGGCGCTGTCACTGCTGCTGTGGCCGGAGCGCCCGGCGCTCGCCTTCTGGCTCGCGCTCGCGTTGATGGCGTTCGGCGTATGGCTGCACGTGCGCGAACGTCACGACCACCCGCATACGCACGAACCCCTCGAGCACACCCACGCGCACCGGCACGACGAACACCATCAGCACGAGCACGATTTCGCGTGGGACGGCTCGGAGCCGCACACGCATGCGCACCGTCACGCGCCGATCACGCATAGTCACGCGCACTATCCCGACGTGCACCATCGGCACGCGCATTGAGGGCGGCACGCGTCGCGGTGCTTCCCTCGCAAACGACGTCAAGATTTCCCAGGACCGCCGCGCGTGGCACGCGCACGATGCACTCGCCACACAAAACGAAGGAGACAAGTGCGATGGCTACCGTCTACCGGGACGTTCCCGTTGAAGCCTCGGCGCAAGATGTCTGGGCCGCGCTGCGCGATCCCGCCAACGTCGACCGCGTGTTCGCCGGCGTGCTGACCGATGCGCGCATGGAAAACGACGTGCGATGGGTGACGTTCGTCGACGGCACCGTGATCGAGGAACGCGTGATCGGCGTCGACGATGCCCGCATGCGCCTCGCCTACACCGTGTGCGGCGGACGCTTCGAGCATCATCACGCGACGCTTCAGGTGATGCCGGACTCATCCGATTCGCCCCAACGTTGCCGCGTGGTCTGGATCAGCGACTTCAAGCCCGACGAGCGGATCCAGATGGTCGAGCCGCTCACGGATGCGGGCTGCGCGGCGCTCCAGCGCAATCTGGCCCGGAGTTGAGGGTGGCGGCCGGGCGGAAGTCGTCTACTGTCTGAAAAGACGCAGCACGCCCGCCCGCGCTTCTGCGCCGCGCGTCCTGGAGGCCGGTGTCGCTCATGGCAATGGTCGGATTCTTTTGCGGCCACGCGGGCCAAATTCGATTGCGGTTGCCGGGCTTGACAGTTAGTTGCGCAAATGAGGCGCGGCCGGACTGACAAAAAGCACAACCCAGGCGCCGAGCTGCCGCGAAACACACTGTGCGACGGCGCCCATACCGGCACGCCAATTGCGGTCACAATAGTGTCAGATGAGTCGACACCGGGAGCCGCAATGCGGGTAGGTAAATTAACGTTGGCCGTGCGCTGCATCGCCGTCTGCGCGGGCCTTGCTGGAACGCCCGCGGCACACGCCGCCGGCACCTTCGACGGCGACTGGAACGTGACGCTCACGTGCCCCAAGGGCGCCGGCGACACACCGGCTTACCGATATCAATTCCCCGTCGAAATCCAGCAAAACGTCCTCCACGGAGAACACGGCGAACGGGACGCGAGTGGCTGGCTCACGCTGGACGGCAAGCTCGAACCGGACGGTTCTGCCACACTCGTCGCCCAGGGCCTGACTGCCACATCGCCGCACGCCAACAATCGAGCGCCCTATTCGTATGAGGTCAGCGCACAGTTCGACGCGACTTCAGGCAGCGGCTCGCGCACGACCGCACGCAAATGCGACTTTGTGTTCGTAAAGGAATGACTGGCGAGGATGGCTGGCGGCCTGAGCGAATTGGCGCCAGAAAAGAAAAAGCCCGCTGAGAGAGCGGGCTGAATCCATATCAGGAGGAGACATGGAGGAGACGGGTTAAGTATAGGGTTTTCCCCTAATCTGCGCAACTGCTTTTTTCACGAGCTTGCCGCGGCCTGTTTCGACCTCAATCGGCGCGCTTCTCCCGCTGAACCGCGCCGAAATGGAACGCAAGAAAAAGCCCGATGACGAGCGCGCCCGCGAGTAGCGCCGCGACGTCCTCGCGCGTTGCAGGTTGCTCGAGACGTCCAGCGCCCAGCGCGATTGCGATCGCGATATTCACGAAGCCCCAAACCACGTTCACGATGGGCGACGAGTCGCCCCGCCCTCGGGGACGGGCGAAGGGCGTGGGAAAAGGCAGCCCCTGCAGGCCGGAAGCCAGATGTGGAATCGCGTTGCAAAAGAACGCGCCAGCGAAAAAGAGCCACACGTACGGCATGTCATAACCTCGAACGTTCAAACGGGAAGGGGCAGCGTGATGGCGGCAACGGCGGGCGGCAACGGCGGCGATCGCCGCCGCGCCGAAATGCGAGGACAGCCTCGCAAATCATGGTAGTGGGTAGCCTCTCATAAGTCAATTGACCGGCGAGCGGTCGGGACGCACCCTTTCATGTCGGCGTGTTCTTGCGTCTGGCCGACAAAGGCATCCCGCGTGCTAATATGCGAGGAATTCCTCTCATATCCTCGCATTTGAAGATAACGCCATGACGTCATCCACACCCGTTGCGCAAGCCGCTCGCGGCATCGAGCCCAAACGCGAAAGGGGCCGCCAGCGCGTGGCCGCGATCCAGGACGCCGCTGTCGCCGTTTTCACGGAGAAGGGTTACGACGCCGCCACCATGACCGAAATTGCGGCGCGCGCGTCGACGGCGATCGGTTCGCTGTACCGCTTCTTCCCGACCAAGGAGGCGCTGGCCGAAGCGCTGTTGCTGCGCTACGCACTGCAGGCGAAGAACGGACTCGCCGAACTGGAGCAACAGGTTCCGGAGATGACGCTCGAGGCCGTCGCCGATGCGCTCGTCGATTTCATGCTGCTGTTGCAATCGCAACGCAGCTTTGCCGTTGCACTCGTCGACGCCCGCAGCGGCAGCGACGACCATCGCAGGCGCTTTCGCGAAGCGATGCGCGGCGGCGTTGCCGACATCCTGAGCCGCGCGATCGCGCATCTGAAGCCGGCCAAGGCAAAAGTCATGGCGATCGTGCTGATTCACATGCTCAAGGGCGTCGCCAGCATCGCCAACGAAGAGCCATCGGCGCGCGCCGTGCTGATGGCCGAACTGCGCGATCTCGTGCGCCTGTATCTCGTTGCGGCTGCGGAGCGCGCCGACGGCAAATAGCCGCCACCGGGAAAAGCGGCTTCAGGCGCGCATGATCTTTGTGCGCTACCATCGCTGCATGTCCGAACCACCGCTACCCGCACGCGCGGCTGCCGTGCCGCTTGCCGACACGGCGCAGCCCCCAGGCCCCTATGCCACCGCATTGGCGGCTGTGATCGCGCTGCTCGCGTGGGGGGCGCTCGCCGCGCAAACCGACATTACGATCCAGCGCATGGTGCTGCGCGGTTTCGACACGTTCGAGGCCATCGGCAGGCTTTCGGCCTACCTCACCAATCTCACGGTGCTGCTCGTTGCGCTCACCTTCACCTGCATCGCACTGCGCGTGCGCACGTGGCCGGCACGCTTGCTCCGCGCTCCGGGCAGCGTGAGCGCGGTTACGGTGTATATCGTCTTCGTTGGCATTGCTTATAATCTGCTGCTGCGGCATCTCTGGACGCCGCACGGTTATCGCGCGCTGCTCAACGAGAGCCTGCATAGCCTGATCCCGCTGCTATGCGCCGCGTATTGGCTCCTGTTCGTGCCGCGCTTCACCCTGACTGCTCGCGACCGCCTCGCCTGGCTCGTCTATCCGCTGGGCTACCTTGCCGTCACCTTCTGGCGCGGCAGCGAGACTGACTTCTACCCCTATCCATTCATCGACGTCGCTCAGCTCGGCTATGCACATGTGCTCGTCAACAGCGCCTTGCTGCTTGCCGCCTTCATGGTGCTGATGACGGTCTTCGTGACGATCAACGCACGCAGGCGCCCTGCCGTCGTCGCAAACGAGGCCCTCGCCGTCACCGACTTGCGGCGCCCTGACTAACTCCTGGCTTCCCGATCGAACCCATGCCCGTCTATATCGCCCTGCTACGCGCCGTGAATGTCGGCGGAACCGGCAAGCTTCCCATGCCCGAACTTCGGGGCATGTGCGAAGCGCTCGGGTTCGCGCAAGTGCGTACCTATATCGCGAGCGGCAACGTGGTGTTCGAGAGCCGGCTGGCCGAAGCATCGGTGAAAAAGAAGCTCGAGCAGAGCCTCGAGGCTTATGCAGGCAAACCCGTCGGCGTGGTGGTGCGTACGGCTGCCGAATTGGCCGCCGTATTGCATGACAACCCCTTTCCCGCTGGCGCGCCTGATCGCACTGTCGCGATCTTTCTCGACACGCCGCCGCCCTCGGACGCGTTCGACAACGTGAGCGGTCAGCAGGCGGAAGAATTCCAGCTGGGCGAGCGCGAAATCTACGTGTTTTACAAGGACGGTATCGGGCGCTCGAAGCTCAGGATCGCTGCGGCGAAGGCCGGAACCGCGCGCAACATGAATACCGTGGCGAAGCTTCTGGAGATGGCGCAAGCGTAGGCTGCCCTTTTAAGCACGGCCCAAGCCCCTACTTCAACGACCAAAAGAGCGTTGTATCGTGAGTTACGAGCGGAGTTTTTTCAGGCCGGTGTTAGCGTAGCGTAAATGCAGCGACGCATCGCAGTCGATACAATGTGTGTCCCACTACGCGTCACCCTTTTCCAGTCGCCGGCGTCAACGTCCCCTGCCGAGCCTCCCCACTCGCCTGCGCCGGATCGCCTTCGCTCGTATCGTGCAGGCGGTCCGGGATGAACAGCGCCATCACGCCGCTCAGGAAAAACACCGCGCCGACCACAAGAAAACCCATGCCGATCGAAAACTGCGTAGCGATATAGCCGATCACAATAGGCGCCGCGCCCGAACAGAAGCGTCCCACGTTATACGAGCCGCCCACCGCCGTGCCGCGAATGCGCGTTTCGAAGCTCTCCGACATGAAAGTCCCGATCGTGCCCAGCGGCACGCCGTAGAGAAAACCGAATACGAGCATCAGCCACGCAATGTTCTCGCGGGTATGGAACAGCACGATCACGGGAAGAAAGACAGCAGCACCGATACAGCCCAGCACATACACGCCGCGCCGGCTCCAGATGTCACCCAGCCAGCCCGCCACGATCTTGCCGATGAACGCCACAACCCACGTCGCGGTCATATACCCCGTCATCGAGCTGAATTTGATATGCAATTCGCTTTCCAGATACGTGGGCAACCAGTTGTTCAAGCCATAGAACCCTGAAAGCGCAAACACGGACGCGAGCGACCAGAAAATGAACATCCTGCGTGCCTCGCGGTCCGCGAAAATCAACGCGTAGCGGTTGTCGTGCCAGCGGCGGCCGCTCGGGCGAGCCGCGGCCTCGCTCATGCGCCAGCTCGGCGGCTCGGGCACGAAGAAGTGAATCGCCAACGCGAGCAGCACGGGCGCCGCCGCCACATAAAACAACGTGCGCCAGCCGTAATGCGGCAGGATCCACGTGCTGAGCGCGATCACTGTGATATAGCCTGCGGAGATCGCCGTTTGGAGCACGCCGAGTATCAGCGAGCGTCGCGCCATGGGTACGTATTCGGCCACGAGCGTACTCACCAGCACCATGCAGCCAATGCCCATCGAGCTGATGAAGCGCACGACCGCGAATTCCAGGAAGCTGTGCGTGAAACCGAGCAGCCCCGCGCCCACCGAGAACAGCACCATCGCCCAGACCACCACGCGCACGCGCCCGAGCGAGTCGCTCGCCCAGCCGCCAAGAATGCCGCCAATCGCCATGCCGAGCAGCGTCAGGCTGCCGAGCGCACCCGCCTCGACATTGGTCAAGCCGAATTCACTCTTGATACGCGAAAGCGTGAGGCCGTACATCATGACGTCGGCACCGTCGACGAGCAGCGCGAGATAGCCGAGCGCGAAGACGAGTAGCCAGCGATTGGCGGTTCCGGTGGATGTCGTTGTGTTCATCGACAAGGGTCCTGCGTTCAGAGACTTGCATGGGCCGCAAAAGACATGCCATCTGCGACGAGCGCGGGCGCGAGAAACGCGCCGAGCAGCAGGCCCGTTTCTTCATGTTGCGCGGTGTACCAGCCCTCCACGTGCGTGAGGTTCATCGTCCCGACGCAGCGGCCGTCATAGGCAACCGGTATGTTCAGTATCGAGCCTAGCCCCATCGCCGTCATTACCGCGTGATCGTCGAAGGCTTCGCGCAGGCCCTCTGGCGTCGTGGCGCGAAACGGTTCGAGATCCGAAAGAATGCGCTGCGCCCAGGGCGTGCCGCTTTTCCGCTTGCGTCCGCCCGGCGGGTAGACGTCGGGCATGTTCGTGAACATGCGCTCCACCTCCTGGTTCCTGGCGTCGTAGGCCATGATCGTGAAGAGGCGAAAGCCGATGGCTTCGGCGGCGACGGCGCACACTTCGCGGAAAATCGCGTCCGGTTGCCCGGGCTGGCGCATGACGTGCGAAAGGCGCGCGAGCGCGGCAAGTTCGCGTTGGAGTGCGTAGGGTTCGTTCGCGAGGGAAAGGGGCGTTTGCATGGGGCGTACGAGAGTGAGAGTGGCGCGTGCTCAGCCTCGCAGCCCGTCGCGGGCAAGCGGCTTGTGCGCATCGAACTCCGCCTGCGCGCCGCTCGCCTCGATGTCTTCGAGCGAGCGATTGCGGGTTTCGATGCCGAGGAAATACACGACGCAAGCGCCCGCCAGCAGCACGGCGGTCGTCATGGCGAACACGCCGAAGAAGCCGAACGCCGGATACACGAGACCCACCAGAATGGGCGCGCTTACCGAGCCGATGCGACCGAACGAAGACGAAGATCCCGTGCCGGTCGTGCGTACGGCCGTCGGGAATACCTCCGGCGTATAGGCATAGACGCCCGCAAATGCGCCATTCATGAAGAACGAGAGGCACACGCCCGCCACCGTGATCTGCACGCCCGTATGCGAGAAAGCCAGCGCAATCGCGGCGAGCCCGCCAAGCGTCATGTAGGAGGCCACGACCCCCTTGCGCCCGATCCGCTCATTGAGCCACGCCGCCGAGAAATAGCCAGGAATCTGCGCACCGTAGATGGCAATCGAATAGCCGAAGCTCCTGGTGAGCGTTAGGCCTTCTTTGACGAGCAGGCCAGGAATCCACGAGAAGAACGAGTAATACGCGAAGGCCACGGAGAACCACATCAGCCAGCTCACCGCCGTCGTGCCCACGAGCCGGCGCGAAAACAGTGTCAGCACGTTTTGCAGCGCACTGCCGCTGCCCTGCGCGGCGGCGGGAATCGCGCCCACCGAGCCGAGCGGCGCCAGCGCAATGCCCTCCTGCTCGTAGCGCGACTCGATCGCCCGCACGATGCTGTCGGCTTCGGCGGAGCGTCCGCGGCTTTCGAGCCAGCGCGGCGACTCTGGCAACGTCCTGCGCCACCAGAGCAGCATCACGACCGGCAGCGAGGTCAGCACGGCGAGATAGCGCCAGCCGTCCGCGAAATTGCGCACGACGGTATAGCCAAGAATCGACGAGCTTAGATATCCGAACGACATGAATCCGACCAGCGCGCCGCAGAACATGCCGCGATAGCGTCGCGGCACGAATTCCGCTAGGAACGGTGCGATGACGACCGTTTCTGCGCCCGAACCAAACCCCGCGAGCATGCGCAGCGCGAAAAACGTATGCCAGTCGTGCGCCGTGGCGCTCGCCATGGATGCGGCGCAGTAGATGGCCAGCGCGCTCATCATGATGCGGCGGCGGCCAATTACGTCGGCCAGCACGCCCGAGAGAAACGCGCCGAAAAAATAGCCGATATACGTGCTGCTGGCGACGAGTCCCGTTTCGGCGCTCGTCAAATGCCATAGCTTGCTCACGACCGGCAGCAAAAAGGCGAGCGACGAAGAGTCCAGCCCGTCGAACATATAGCCGAGCCCGCCGATCAACAGCAGTTTGCGATGGAAGCCCGCGAGCGGCAGTCGTTCGAGTCGGGCGGCGACGGTGGACATGGTGGGTCGGTTCCGGTTGAGCGTGGCGCGTGGTCAGCGGCCGATCGCATAGGCCTGCATCTGGCGCGGCGTGGCCGCGCCGCGCATGAGCCCGTTGCGCATGCCCACCGCGCACACGCGCCCGAGCCCCCATGGCTCGGCCACCGTGAGAGCGTGGCCGCGCGCGCGCAATTCGGCGAGCGTGGCTTCGGGAAAGCGCGACTCGGCCGACATCTTGCCGAGCTGCATCGAGCGCGGATAAAACGAGCCGGGGAAATGCGCGGTCTGGAACGAGGGGGAATCCACGGCGGCCTGCAGGTTCATGCCCGCATGCACGTGCCGCAAGAACAGCTGCATCGACCATTGATCCTGCTGATCGCCGCCCGGCGTGCCGAACGCCGCATAGGGCTCGCCCTCGCGCGTGACGAGCGTGGGCGAGAGTGTCGTGCGTGGACGCCGGGCCGGCCCGAGCGACGAAGGCAAGCCCTCTTCCATCCAGAACATCTGCGCGCGCGTGGTGATGTTGAAACCGAGGCCGGGGACCGCCGGCGACGCCTGCAGCCAGCCGCCCGACGGCGTGGCCGAGACCATGTTGCCCCAGCGATCGACCACGTCGAGATGAACGGTATCGCCGCGCAATTCGGGCAGCGGTGCGAACGTCGGCTCGCCCTGCCCGAAGCCGCCCGGCTGCTGGCGCCCTGCGTTGGCGAGGATGCGCGCCGCGCGCGCTTCGCTGTCGAGAAGCGGCCCGGGGCGGAATTCGAACGAGGCCTTGTGCGGATCGACGAGACGGCGGCGCGCGTCGTTGTACGCGTCGCTCAGCAGCGTTTGCATCGGCACGTCGGCAAAGTGCGGGTCGCCATAGAACACGTCGCGGTCGGCAAACGCGAGCTTCGACGTTTCGATGACCGTGTGCACGAAATCCGCACCGAACGGATCCATCGCGTCCAGATCGAAGCCCTTGAGCAGCGCGAGTTGTTGCAGGAACATCGGCCCCTGGCCCCACGGTCCTGTCTTGTGCACGCGCAGGCCCGCGTAGTCGTACGAGAGCGCTTCCTCGTAGGTGGGCTCCCAGCGTGCGAGATCGTCCGCATCGAGCAGGCCGCGATTGCGAAGACCGGATGTGTCGAGCACGTCGGTCGAGCGGAAATACTGGTCGATCGCGTCGGCCACGAAGCCGCGGTAGAACGCCGAGCGCGCGAGTTCGCACTGCTCCGCGCGGTCGCTTTTCGCGCTCGCCTCCCGCAGGATGCGGCGGTACGTGGCGGCAATGGCGGGATTGGCGAACAACGCGTTCGGAGCGGGGGCGTCGCCGTCGCGCAGCCATTGCTCGGCGGAGGTCGTCCATTCGCTGAGGAAAAAGTCCTTGATCGCGAGAATCGACGCGCACATGCGCGGCAGCACCGGATAGCCGTTCTCCGCGTAGCCGATCGCGTAGCTCAGCACGTCTTCGAGCGGCAGTTGCCCGTAGTCGCGCAGCATCATCATCCATGCGCCGAACGCGCCGGGCACCACGGCGGGCAGCAGGCCGGTGCCCGGCACGACTTCGAGCCCGAGCGCGCGCATGCGTTCGATCGTCATGGTCGCCGGCGTCACTCCCTGGCCGCACAGCACGCGCACACGGTCTTCCCTTGCGCTGTAGAACACGACGGGCAACTCGCCGCCGGGGCCGTTGAGATGCGGCTCGACGATCTGCAGCACGAAGCCGGCAGCAGCAGCCGCATCAAACGCGTTACCGCCCTTCTCGAGCACCGCCATCGCCGACGCGCTGGCGAGCCAATGCGTGGACGCCACCATCCCGAAGGTCCCGATCAGCTCCGGACGCGTTGTAAACGACATCTTCCACTCCCTGGGTGAAAGGTTCGGCCCGTAGTCGAACCTTTCTAGATTGGTTCCAAAACCTTTCACGATCAGCATACGAAGGAAGATTTTTGGCTGCACCCCGTGTTAACCCTGTAAATCTATGGAGTACCGTGGATTACGTCGATTTGACGAGCGCACGGTTGCGCGGCGCAGCACAACTGATAGAATCAAACCAATTAATATTGGTTCACGCTACATCATGGAAAGGTCCGTGCTCGACAGTCTGCTTGCCTACATCGCACAGCACCGCTTGAAAGACGGCGACGCGTTGCCTCCCGAACGCAAGCTCGCCGAGGACCTCGGCGTGAGCCGCCGCGAACTGCGCACGGCGCTCGCCTCGCTGGAGGCATCGGGCCGGATCTGGCGCGGCGTGGGCCGCGGCACGTATCTGGGCGCGCGGCCGCTGAAGTTCGCGCCCACGCTGCGCGGCCTGCGCTCGCGTACGAGCCCGGCCGACATCGCGGAGATGCGCCTCATGTTCGAGCCGGCATTAGCCGGGCTTGCCGCCGCCAAGGCCACGCCCGAGGATCTGGCTGAACTGGAGAAGTGCGCGAAACGGAACGCGACGGCAAAAAACGATGAGGAGTGGCAACTATGGGACCAGCGCTTTCATCTGCTGATCGCACAGGCCTCGCGCAATCCCGCGATCATTGCCCTGATGGAAGTGATCAACGGCATGCGGGTCAAGCCTACCCAACGTGAAAAGACCACGGATCAGGCCACGCGCCATCATTTCGCACAGCAGCACCAGTCCATCGTCGAGGCAATTCTCGCGCGCGACGGCGAAACCGCCGCGCGTTGCATGCGTGAGCATCTGCTGAAGGTCCAGGGGTACGGCTCGCCGCATTGACGGAAGAAGCTACGGCGTTCCGCGCGCTTACTTCACGGTGGAAGCCGCCGCCTTGCACGTGACGGCATCCTGTTCGCCCGTGCCGCCGCTGCAGCCGATCGCGCCGATCACCTTGCCGTCCTCGACGAGCGGAAAGCCGCCGGGCGAAGCCACGAGGTCCGGCACGAGCGTGGCAACGTAGGCATGACCGCTCTCGAACTGGTTATAGAAAACGCGGGTCTCGCGGCGAAAGCGTGCGGACGTGCGCGCCTTGTTCTGCGAAACCTCGACGGAGGCGTATTGCGCGCCATCCATACGCTCGAAGGCAACGAGATCGCCATGCGGATCGACCACGGCGATGTTCATTTTCCAGTCGTGCCTGCGTGCCTCGGCTTCAGCAAGCCCAAGCAGATGCTTCGCTGCATCAAGCCCGATAGGCGAACCGTAAGGAATGTCGTAAGGCATGCGCTCGGGCACGGCAGCCGCTGGCGGTGCGGAAGCTGACGTTTGAGCCTGCACCGAGGTTACAAAGACGAGACAGGCCGCGCCTGCGATCTGAACAGAGTGATGCATTGCACACCCTCCTTCATCGGCGGGCCAAGGCGTTACGCGCGTGCAGCCCTTGCCAGTCAACATACTCGCGCGATACGCCTTGTGCAAGGCCGATGAATCAGCCCTCCTTACCATCGACACGCGGCGCCACCAGCCAGCCTGCGTAGCGATAACAATAGGCTGCGAACGCAACGACCCAGCACGCACCCGACGCTTCGATCCAGAACGCGAGCCACTGCGGCGCGAGCCAGGGTCCCGCCACGCGAATCAGCGCGGCAAGCACGAGCAACACATAACAGGCGATATCGAAGCCGCCCACCATCAGTTTGCGACCCGTGTGTCCGCGCGCCGTGCGTGTGATCATCGCCATGATCGCGCAGCCGATAGCGCCCACCGTGAACGCGTGAATGGCGAGCGTATGCGCGACCGAACCCATTGCTGCGAGCGCGAGCAGCACAAAGCCGACGGGGATCCAGGCATAGGCGATGTGCAGGATAGTCAGGATCGGCCGGTTGCCGACGCGCCACGAACGCCAACCCCAGATTCGCGTACCTTGTGCGCACGCCGCCGCGAGCGCGGCGATCGCAACGAGCACGCCGGAGCCGAGCGCGGCGTCGAGCACGAACGCCAGCGCGCTGAGCGGCATCACCGCGCGCTCGACCGCGTTCCAGCGTTGTGCCGCGTAACGGGGCACGGCATTGGCCGTGAACGACGGGATGATGCGCCCGCCGATGATCGTGATGAACAGCACCAGCATGCCCACGGCGAGATACGCGCTGTGCAGCGCCCAGTCCGCGCGGCCCGCCAGCATCGAAAGATGGAACGCCACATTCAGCGCGGCGAGCATGCCGAGCGCGACCGGCAAGAAGATGTTGTGGCTGTTCCTGGCGCCGATGAGCACGCGCAGCAGCACGAGCGCGCATGCGGGGAGAAAGAGGCTGTCGACCACGGCGGCGACGCCGGACGGTGCGTAAGCGACGGTGATGCGCCCCGCGAGCCACAACAGCCACAGCGCCGCCAGCGACTTGCCCTGCGCCGGCGTGATCGACGTCCACGCGCGCACCGCGGTCAGCAGAAAACCCGCCACGATCGCCGCGCCGAAGCCGAAAATCATCTCATGCGCGTGCCAGAACATGCCAGGCAGGTAGGAACTGAGACCCGGCAACGGATGGCCGGCATACGCGGCCATCCAGGCCAGCAGCGCCGCGCCGCCAAAGAGCGCGCCACCAAGGTAGAACGGCCGGAAGCCGAGCGCCCACAGCGCGAAACCGCCGCGGGCCGCGGGGGTGGGTTTTTCGATTCGAAAAACGGTCATGATCGCTCTCGCCAATACATTCATTTTCAATGCATCTTATATGGACTGACTGAGAATTGCCGCTGGGAAATTGAATGGTGCAGCACAAAAGCAATTGAAAAGCCAGCGAAAAAACCCGAAAACCGGCGTCGGGCGTGGACCATAGACATGAAAATCTGAAAGAGCGGTGTAATGTCGCGCCCCATTCCCTCCTCAAAGACAGCCTGGATGGTCGTCTCCCATTTTTGTTACTCGCTGAACGCCTTCGCCCTAAAACGTCGACCGCGATCAGGTCATCCCACCCGATTCGGCGATTGCGCATCCCGCTTACAAGCTGAAGTGCTTTTTTTGTGCGCGATAAAGCTTGGCAGAGCTTGAAAGGGTTTTGCTCTCCCCCTCCTTCGAAGCTTCGCGCAAAAATAAATCGATCGCTGTAACCGGCCCACTGCATCGCGCGAATTAGCTGGTGTATCCGCGACGGATACCTCAAATCTCAATCACTGGAGAACGTCCATGTCCGCAAAGACCACTGTTAGTTCCGCCCTGCTTGCAGGCGCCGTTGCCAGCCTGCTGGCTTCAGTCGCACATGCCGCACCGCTCACGAAGGAAGAGATGAACGCCGCCGTCGCCGCGCACAAGGAGAAGTGCTTCGGCGTCGCGCTGAAGGGGCAAAACGACTGCGCCGCCGGTCCCGGCACGACCTGTCAGGGAACCTCGACGGTCGACTTCCAGGGCAACTCGTGGAAGTTCGTTCAGGGTGGCACCTGCGCGAGCATCGTCGTGCCAGGCGGTGGCCACGGCTCGCTCACGCCGATCAAGTCCTGATCGCTACGACCACGAAAGAGAGGGGACGGTCATGAGCACTCCCATGCAATCAGCGGCGCGGTCCGGCCGTCCCCTTCGCATGGCGCCCGGCGCGGCTGCGCTAGCAGGCACCAGCTACAAGCGTGAGCATCTCGCGGCGATTCTCGAAGACGGTCTGCAGGACGGCTTCTTCGAGGTGCACGCCGAGAACTATATGGGCGCAGGCGGTCCGCCGCACCGCGCATTGAGCGCGATCCGCGAGCGCTATCCGGTCTCGCTGCATGGCGTGTGCATGTCGATCGGCGGACCGGACCGGCTCGACGCCGGCCATCTCGCGCGCTTTGGCGAGCTGGTCGCGCGCTACGAACCCGCACTCGTTTCCGAACACCTCGCGTGGTCTTCGCACGGCGGCACGTTCTTCAACGATCTGCTGCCACTGCCTTACACGAAGGCGACACTCGATAAGGTCTGCGATCACATCGATCAGATGCAGGCAGCCATTGGACGTCCGATGCTGCTCGAGAATCCGTCGACGTACGTGGCATTCGCCTCGTCGACGATGAGCGAAACGGAATTCATCCGTGCGGTCGCGCAGCGCACAGGCTGCGGGCTGCTGCTCGACGTCAACAACGTTTTCGTTTCAGCGACCAATCACGGCTATCCGGCACACGCGTACCTCGCGGACTTTCCTCTCGAATACGTCGGCGAGATTCACCTGGCCGGCTACAGCGAGCAGCACGACGACGAGCATGCGCCACTGCTCATCGACAGCCACGACCGCGCCGTCGCCGATCCGGTCTGGGCGCTCTACCGCGACGTGATCGCACGCACCGGGCCCATACCGACACTGGTGGAATGGGACAGCCAGTTGCCTGCGTGGCCCGAACTGCGCGCACAAGCATTGGCGGCCCGGCGCATCGCTTCCGAATTTTTTCTCAACAATACATCGGAGTCCGACGCATACCTCAAGGAGCGTGCCCGCCATGAAGCCTGAACCATCCGCGAGCGACTACGCGACGGCCTTCGCGCCGGGACTGACGAACCCCGACCTCGCCGCACCGAATGGTGTCGTGGCGGCGCACGGCAAGGGCGTCGTGAAGCGCTACAACGTCTATCGCAACAACGTCACGGTCAGCCTCATCGATGCGCTGGCCGCGATCTATCCCGCCGTGCAGCGCATCACGGGCGTCGAGTTCTTCCGCGCGATGGCGCGCTGTCACGTGCGCGCTACGCCACCGGCTTCGCCGCTCCTGTTCGAGTACGGACGCGATTTTCCGTCGTTCATCGAAACCTGGGAGTACGCGCGTGACATGCCGTGGCTTGCGGATACGGCACGCATCGAGCGCGCGTGGCTCGACGCCTACCACGCCGGGGACGCCACACCGCTTGCGGCCGACGCATTCGCGGGCGTCGATGCGGATTCGCTAGCGCAACTGCGCTTTGTCCCGCATCCGGCTACTCGCATCGTGCGCTCGCGCTACCCGGCCGCCGCGATCTTCGCGATGAACCGGACGCCCGGCCCCGTCACCCCGCTGCATTCGAGCGATGCGGAAGACGCGCTCGTCACGCGGCCCGATTACGACGTGATTGTCTCGCGCCTGCCCGCGGGCGGCGCTGCGTTTCTGCTCGCACTCATCGAGGGCATGCCGCTCGGCGCCGCCGCGCAGGCAGCCTTCGAGGAGAGCGCCGCCTTTGACCTGCCGGCCAGCCTGGCCGCAATGATTTCGGCGGGCGTGTTCGCCGCCGTTCAACCAGGAGCGTAACCATCATGCAAACTCGACAGGACTCCAGACCGTCTTTCGCGGGCAACGTCGCGCACGCGATCGGGTGCGCCCGGCGCTTCATCGAACGGCTCGCACAACCGTCGTTCGTGCAACTCGTGCTGCGCATTGCGCTTGCGGTGCCTTTCTGGAAATCGGGCATCCTCAAGTGGCACGGGTTCCTGCAGCTCAACGACACGGCCATCGATCTCTTCACCGACGAATTCAAGCTCCATCTGCCCGGCGGTCCGTATCCGTTTCCCGCGCCGGCCCTCTTCGCGTTCCTCTCCGCGTGCGGCGAGGTCGGTTTCCCGGTGCTGCTCGTGCTCGGGTTCGGCACGCGCTTCGCGGCCGCAGGATTGCTGCTGATGACCTGCATCATCGAGCTGACGGTGCCGGACGGCTGGCCGATCCACATCACGTGGGCCGCCATGGCGCTCGGCATCGCCGCCTGGGGCCCCGGCGTGATATCGATCGACTACCTGCTCGGAGACCGCGCGTACCGGTCATGAAAACGCGAGAGCTGGTCACCCGGCTCGCGAGCGACGTGTCGCCCATCGAGCGCAACGCCGGCCCAAGGCGGCTCACGCGCGCACTGCTGCACGGCCTCGCCGGTAGCGCGGCCCTGCTGGTTGCGCTGTACGGCGTGCGCAGCGACATGCCCGAGCTGATCCTCACGACGATGTTCTGGGTGCGCCTCGCGTTCCCGCTCGCGATCATCGCCGCGGCCGTGGCGCTCGCCGAGCGGCTGGGCCGCCCCGGCGCGCACCTCAGGCTCGCGGGGCTCGCGGCGGCGCTGCCGGTGGCCTCCATGCTGCTCGCCGCCGGCAGCGTTCTGCTGGCGACGCCGCCGGGCTACCGGCTCGAGTTGATGCTCGGCACGACATGGCGCACGGCGACGGCGAACGTCGTGCTGCTCTCGCTGCCCTCGCTCGCTGCGATATTGCGCGCGATGAAGCAGCTCGCGCCGACGCGCCTCGCCCTGGCCGGCGCAGGCGCGGGTCTGCTGGCAGGCGCGCAGGGCTTGCTCGTCTACTCGCTCTATTGCTCGGAGATGGCGGTCCCGTTCTGGGGAGTCTGGTACGTGCTCGCCATCGTCATCACGACTGCAGTCGGCGCGGCCGTCGCGCCGCGTTGTCTGCGCTGGTGAGATTCGCGTCGACGCCGCATGCGCCGTGATGGTTCGTTCGAAAGGGTGCCGTATGTTCTGGAACGCCTTCAAACCGCTGATCCGCTTCGCGCCCAAACTACGTGCGCTTTGCATGCCTTGGCTGCTTCTTGCCACTCGCGTCTGGTTTGGGCAGGTCGTGCTCGTGCATCAGATCATGACCATGGCGCAAGGCAATCACAGCGGCTCAACCGCCGCCGGATTGCATGCGCCGTCCAGCGTGGAGGCAGCGCTGCACGGTATCGTGCCGCTCCTGCTCACCGCTGGCCTGCTGACCCGGCCCATCGCGCTTGCGTTGCTCGTTGGCGGCTACGGATCGATCGCCCTCGGCCCGGACGGCACAACGCTTGTTTTGCTCGCCTGGCTGGTCGTGCTGGGTCCGGGAACATTCTCCCTCGACGCGATGTTGGCGCGAGGCCTGGCGTGGGCGCCGCTTGGGCCGGCCCGACAGGTCAGGACATGCTATGAGCTGATCGAGCGATATGTGTCACCTGTGCTCCTGCTCGTCTCGCGCGCAGGCATAGCGGCGTCGCTCAGTCTCGCCTCCGCATTGACGCCTACCCTATTCGGGCGGGCTGCCCATCAAGGTCTTGCGGCACTGTTCGCCTACCCCACATGGATCGCTGCGCTGCTCGCATTCTGCATCGCCTTCGGCTGCTTGACGCGGCCGGCGATGTTCATCTATGCCGCCATGGTTCCACTCGCTGGCATCGCCATGTCCATGGACGACCGGCTGGCTATGCTTCTCCTGCTGCTTATGTTTGTCGCCACGGGGCCCGGCGCCATCTCGGTGGATCATTGGCTCGCCCGCTGGGTGCTCGACCGCCCGGACAAAGAAGAAGGCACGCTGGACGAGTGTCCGCATGTCGTGGTGGTCGGCGGCGGCTTTGGCGGGATCGAGACCGTTCGCGGCCTGCGCAATTCGCGCTGCCGGATCACCCTCATCGACCAGCGGAATCATCATCTGTTTCAACCGCTGCTCTATCAGATCGCGACAGCAGCGTTGTCGCCCGGCGAAATCGCGACGCCGATCCGGAGCCTCTTTCGTGGCCAGCGAAATGTCCAGGTCCGTCTGGGAAGCGTCACAGGCATCGACACCGCCGCCCGCGAAGTGCTGATCGGCGCAGCCAGCCTCAAATTCGACTATCTCGTACTCGCGACCGGCGCGCGTCACAGTTACTTCGGCAACGATCACTGGGCGCCTTACGCGCCCGGGCTCAAGAGCATCGAGGACGCGACCTCGATCAGGAGCCGTCTGCTGCGGGCATTTGAAGAAGCGGAAACGGCCGCCGACGAAGCAGCCCGTGCCGCGTGGCTGACGTTCATCATCGTCGGCGGAGGACCGACGGGCATCGAGCTGGCCGGCGCCATCGCGGAACTGGCGCACCACGGGATGGATCAGGAATATCGCACGATCGATCCGTCGACCTCGCGCGTCATTCTGGTCCATGCCGGCCCTCGCGTTCTGCCGACGTTCCCGCCTTCCCTGTCTGCCGCCGCGGAACGTTCCCTTCGCAAGCTGGGGGTCACGATCTACCTCGATACCAGGGTGCTGGGCGTCGATCAGAAGGGCGCCGACCTCGGCAAGGATCGCATTGCATCCCGAACCATCTTGTGGGCTGCCGGAGTGGCAGCGTCTCCGGTCGCCCGATGGCTAAACCAGCCAGAGGACGCGTCCGGACGAATCAAGGTGAACGACGATCTCTCCGTTCCGGCCGCAGAAGGCATCTATGCGATTGGCGACGCCGCTGCGAGTCTGGGCTGGAACGGAGCAGCGGTGCCGGGGTTGGCGCCTGCCGCCAAACAGCAGGGAAGATATGCAGCGCGCGTGATCGACGCACAGCTTGCGGGTCGCCGTCCGCCTCCGCCGTTTCGATACAAGCATTTCGGCAGCCTGGCAACGATCGGGCGTCAGGCCGCGGTGGCAGAAATCGGCCCCATCCGCATGTGGGGTGCGCCAGCGTGGTGGTTCTGGGGCGCCGCACATATCGCGTTTCTCACCGGAGGGCCGAACAGGGTGAAGGTCATGCTGGATTGGCTCTGGGCCTATGTCACCTACCGACGCAGCACGCGACTCATTACCGATCCGGCTTCCGACAGACCGTCGAGTTGATATCCGCTGTGCGCCCACCTCAGGCAACTGGCAATCAAAGCGTCACTGGGTCGAGTGACGGTTGAGGGTGGCTGCGGGCAGCATATGGGTTAGGCCGTAGGCGGCCAGAAGGAGCCATTCGCCGGAGCGTCCTTGCGACGATTGAATCGTCTGTTCCTATAGAGGTAACGGACTGCCATGACGAATCCAACCTCGCTTCTCAACCGCGCAAGTCGTAGCCAGCGGCCAAATAACGCAATGTGATGGAGCGTTGCGATTTGCACACCTTGCGAACGGTGTCGCGCTCGGATATGGGGCCTCCTTGATGCGCGTTCCAAGATCGCGAGTTTCGACTGCTGCGCCAGCCTGAATGGATTGCGCGGGAGGCCGTCCTCCAGGTGCGGCGAATCCCTGACCTCACGCTTCGAACCGCTCGGCCATGCGTAGCAACATCGCGACAACCATGACCATGCCGGGAACGAGATAAGCGGCATGTTGATGGACTCGGGTGAGGAAGGAAGCCGTGAAAATGACGGCTAGTACCCATACGCCCGCGAGATGCAGCTTCTTCCAGTTGGCCGGACCGATCAGACGCGCCGGCATTGCGAACGATGTGACCGTCAGCAACAGAATCATCAAATAGCCGATGGAGCCCGGTATGTTTGTCGCGGGCGTACGCCCCACCCAGAATGCCTCGGGCGCTGTCCTGATGTAGATAATGAGCGCCGTTGCGTGAAAAAATTGCGAGGCGGCGAACGACAATCCGATAAACCGCCGCTCCCTGACCAGCGCGCGGGTTAGCGCCGACGGGACGAGTCGCGCAAACGATGTGGCCAGGAAGACCGCCAGAAACAGGATAAAGGACGTGCGAGCCGTTGCTCGTATCGCGTATTGCAGCGATGCCACGCGGTCCGGCGCTATTGCAGAGGACACCGTGGCGAACAGCGCAACGACGATAGTTAGCATACCGAATAGCTTCCAGCGTGTCATTGAGATCGTTCCAGGATGATTGTCAGCTTGACGACATGATGTGAGAGTCGCCATCTCCACCGATTGGCCGGCCCGTACAGGCGTGAGAACTGAAGTGGCTCAGAGACTACGCGGACCAAACCCCGAATACGAGCGCAATCGGCTGATCTGTGGCGGCGCAAGATAGCCGGTCTTGACCAAAGGAAGTTCGCCGAGGAGTTGTCTCAGGCCGTCTTCGTCATCTGCTTCCGAAATCATGCAGGCTCCCCCTTCTGCCCTCAGCCATACCTGCCGAACTATTCCGGAGGCGTAAAGACGGCGGACAAACTCGGCCTCCGCCTCGACCTCTTCATTATGAGGGGACATGGAAGATGCGTTTTCGGAACGGGAAATCATCACGAGGTATTGCATGTTGCTCTCCAGGGTATGGCACTGCGATCAGGTGGGCTTCGTACGAACGATACGAACAACTTCCGGGCTTGCTGCCTCAGAATTGTACATATGATTTTCATAGTAGCAATCTTTTATCTCGAGTGTAAACCGGTCATATTCAACAAAAACGCTGCGCAATCCCGTACACATGAAATGGGATTTATGCCTAACTTGACGCTATGTTTTTCATATATACAATGCCGAAACAGAGAGTCCTCATCTCCGGCCGTACCGGCGTCGCAAGTCGCACGCGCGTCCGGATGAGAGGGCGAGCTGTTTCAAGTCAGCGTTCTGGTATGAACCCCTTCCGGAGAAATGCAATGAGCCGCGTCGCCTACGAGGCCAGATCAACCGCACTGCTGTTCGTCGACCCCTTTAACGACTTCCTCTCCGAAGGAGGCAAAGTCTGGCCCTTCGTCAAGGATGTCGCTGAAGAAGTCGAACTGCTGGAGAATCTGCGACGTATCAACGGAGCCGTCCGCGATGCCGGCGTCCAGGTAGTCTATGTACCGCACCGGCGGTGGCAGCCTGGCGACTATCAGTGCTGGTGTCATCCGAGCCCGAGCCAGCGCAAGATCATGGACGGTCATCACTTCGCGAAGGGCGAGTGGGGCGGCGAATGGCACCCTGACTTCACGCCGCAACGAGGTGACGTCGTGGCGCTCGAACACTGGGGCTCCAGTGGTTTTGCCAATACGGATCTCGACTTCCAGCTCACGCAGCGTCGCATCACGCACGTGGTGATCGTCGGCCTGCTGGCCAACACCTGCATAGAGGCTACGGCGCGATATGCAACGGAGCTTGGTTACCACGTGACGCTCGTGAAGGACGCAACGGCCGCTCTCAAGTGGGAAGCGATGCACGCGGCGCATGAGCTGAACGGGCCGACCTACGCACACAGTATCGTGAGCACCTGCGAGTTCCTCGACGCATTGCCCAAAGCCTGATCACGCCTTGCTCTGTAATTCGTCCGACTCCGTCGATACCGCGAATTCCGCGCAATTCCGCCCCTACCTTAGCGAAGGCACCCATGATCTCCCCGCGCCAGGTCTTTCTGATGGCACTTTGCTGCGCGCTCGCGGTCTCGCCGATCTACTACCATCAGCCGCTGCTGCCGCAGATCGCATCGACCTTCGCTGTGTCGTCGGCGCGTGGGAGCCTCATCGCCACCCTTACCCAGCTCGGCTATGCGATGGGACTACTGCTCTTCGTCCCGCTCGCCGACGGTGTCCAACCGCGCAAACTCGCTACGCGAGCGATTATCGCGAACGCAGTGGCACTGCTCGCCTGCGTGGCGGCACCGTCCTTCTCCGCGCTGGCACTATGCAGCTTCCTCGTTGGAATGACATCAATCTCCGCGCAAATCATCATCCCGGCAGTCGCGGGCATGGCGACGCCCGAGACGCGAGGACGCGTGGTCGGTTCCCTGCTGGGTGGGCTCTCCTCTGGCGTCCTGCTGGCGCGCACGCTGAGTGGCGTCGTCGGCGCGCTGTGGGGCTGGCGATCGATATTCGTGATCGCTTCCGTCATCGACATTGGCCTTCTGATTGTCATCAGGCAACTGCCCGTGTCGAATGCGCTCGCGGCGATCCGCTATCGCGAGTTGATGCACTCGCTCGCTCGCCTCGTTCGCAAGGAACAGCTACTACGCCTCTCGGCAACGATGGGGTTTCTTGTGTTCGCCGCATTCAGCGCGCTCTGGGCAACGCTCGCGGTACTACTCGCACGAGCGCCCTACCATTACGGCCCGGCCGCGATCGGAGCATTTGGGCTGATCGGCCTTGTCGGTCTTTCGGTATCGCCACGACTGGGCGCGATCGTCGATCGCGTCGGCGCGCGCCATGTTGCAACCGCAGGCGCACTCACGGTCGCCATCGCGTTTGCATTTGTCGCAGCGGGCGCACGCAGCCTGGTGTGGTTGATCGTCGGGATGGTGTTGCTGGATCTGGGCAATCGCGCGAGCTTCATTGCCAACCAGGCGCGGATCTATGCACTGCGGCCCGAAGCCCGCGGCCGCCTGAACACCGTTTTCATGGTTTCGTACTTTCTCGGTGGCGCAGTCGGTGCGGCACTCGGAGGCGCAGGTGCCCTGCACGCTGCCTGGATCGGCCTCGCCGCGATCGGCGCCTTGCTCTCGCTCGCCGCCGTAGTGGTCAATACGCTCGCATACGCACGATCCAGTTCAGCCGTTGCTGACGGGCACGCATGACCCGGCCACCTGAAAACATCACTCTCCGTTTGACAACGGCTCAATAGCTCGAGCCATCGGGAATCAATTTGCTCAGGAGAATCGAATGACCTTCAAAGCACTACTCGCGACGAAACCGCGTGACGTGATCTCGACGCGCATCGTCAATATGCGCGAGCAAGACCTCACGCCCGGAGACGTTACCGTTGCGGTCGAATATTCGACAGTGAACTTCAAGGACGCACTCGCCATCTCTGGGCGCGCGGAGATCATCCGCGAGTTTCCGTTGGTCGCGGGCATCGACCTGGCTGGCACCGTCGAGGCATCCACGTATCCCGGCATCTCCGTCGGCGACCGTGTCGTCCTCAACGGCTGGGAGCTCAGCCAGGATCATCACGGCGGATTCGCGCAAAAGGCGCGCGTGAAGGGCGAGTGGCTCGTTAAGCTTCCAGAGGTGTTCTCCACGCGCGACGCGATGGCTATCGGCACGGCCGGATACACGGCCATGCTTGCCGTGTTGGCACTCGAACATGGCGGCCTCTCGCCACAACGCGGCGACGTCCTCGTCACAGGTGCCAATGGAGGCGTCGGCTCGATCGCCATTGCCATCCTGTCGGGCCTCGGGTATCGCGTCGTCGCATCAACCGGCCGCCCCGCGGAGGCCGACTATCTACGCAGCCTCGGCGCCGCGGAAGTTATCGACCGACGAACGCTCTCGGAGCCAGGTACGCCGGTCGCCAGCGAACGTTGGGCGGGTGCCGTGGATTCCGTTGGACATCACACGCTGGCAAACGTCCTGGCCCAGACTCAGTACCGGGGCGTCGTCGCCGCCTGCGGCCTGGCGCAGGGCTCGGGTCTCCCCGGTTCGGTCCTGCCCTTCATCCGACGCAACGTGACCCTCGCGGGCATCGATTCTGTCAATGCTCCTCAGTCCGTACGCATCGATGCCTGGGCGCGGCTTGCGCGCGACCTCGATTTGAGCAAACTCGGCCGCGCGACGAATGTGATCGGGCTCGCCGACGTTCCTGCAGTCGCGGGCCAGATACTGGAAGGCAAGATTCAGGGTCGCACAGTCGTAGACGTCAATGCGTAGACGCTTCCCCCCGCAACACCCGTGATACCGGAGTTCGCAATGTCTGCAGTTCCTTCCACGTCCCACGTGAGCGATGCATCATCGCTCGATGCCCGCGCGCTCTTCGCAGCCTTCGCCGGGCTTTGCGGCAGTCTGGTCGCCATCGGTCTCGCGCGCTTCGCCTACACGCCGCTCATTCCCTCAATGATCCAGGCGCACTGGTTCGGTTCCTCGCAGACCGTCACGCTCGGCGCGGCAAATTTCGCCGGCTATCTGATGGGTGCGATGGCAGGACGGCCGCTCGTTGCAAAGCTGTCGAACCGGGCCGCCTTGCGACTCCTGATGGCCGCAGTGACGATCGCGTTCTTCGCGTGCGCCTGGCCCGTCTCTGTCGCGTGGTTCTTCTTCTGGCGTCTGCTGTCGGGCTTTTCCGGTGGCGCGATCATGGTACTCGTCGCGACATCGATCCTCCCGCATATTCCTGCGCCCCGCCGCGGCTTCGCGAGCGGGATGATCTTTCTCGGGCTGGGCCTCGGCGTCGCGGCATCGGGCACATTGATCCCGCAACTCCTGTCGACCGGGCTGCGCAACACGTGGCTCGGCCTCGGCATGCTCTCGTTTTCGCTCACAGCCTTGAGTTGGTTCGGCTGGCCGGCGACGAATGCGCCCGCTGCGCAGGCCGGGTCAGCGCACAAGGGCGAGTCCAGCGGCCTCGCGCTGCGCGTGCTCTACGCACAATACGCCGCGAACGCGCTCGGCCTCGTGCCTGTGATTGTGCTGCTCGTGGACTACGTGGCGCGCGGCCTCGGCCGCGGCGCAGCAGTGGGCGCCGACTACTGGGTGCTATATGGTCTCGCCGCCATCGCGGGGCCCATGATCTGCAGCAATCTGGGCAGCCGCATCGGCTTTCGGGCAGCCTGGCGCGCCGGCCTCGTACTACAGGCGACCGCGATCGTGGTACTGGCGAAGACAGGGAATCCCAATGTTCTCGCAGGCGCCACAGTCATCCTCGGCGTGTTCACGCCCGGCATCGTGCCGCTCGTGCTCGGACGCATCAACGAGTTGCTACCGAACAATTTTCTGGAACAGCGCGCAGCGTGGGGCCGTGCAACCACGGCTTTTGCCCTCTTCCAGGCACTCGGCGGCTATGGAGACTCGTATCTGTTTTCTCGCCTTCACAACGACTACGCGCTCGTATTCCTGTGCGGCGCGGGCGCTCTCGCGCTAGCCTTCGTCGCGGACTTCCTGGCGAACGCGCGGCGCACGGAACAGACCGGACGATAGCCCGCTGCGCGCTGACCGAACTATTCGGATCTGGCCTTCGCGGCCCGATATGTCTCGCGCCTTTTCTCGCGCTCTTTCGCAAACGGAGCACTCAAGGTTGCATCGAGGTCGCGACGCTCCACATATTCTCCGCACGACGGGCAGATATAGTCGAGGCCAACCTCGTGCCCGCACACACGATGCGTAAAATGCACCGCGACTTCCTCGCCTTTGCTCTTGCACCAGGTCTCGCCCCAGGTGCGTAGCGCCTGGATCACCGGATAGTACGCCCGGCCTTTCTCCGTGAGACGGTACTCGTAGCGCAACGGCCTTTCCTGATACGGATGGCGTTCGACCATCCCGTCCGCCTCGAGTGACTTCAGCCGCGTCGCCAGCATCTGGGGCGTCGCCTCCGTCTGAATCTGGATTTCCTCGAATCGGGTCGCGCCCATGTACAACTCGCGCAGCACAAGCGTCGTCCACTTGTCACCGACAACTTCGGTCGATCGCGCAACCGGGCACACCGTGGCTACCCCCTTCTCTCTGCGCTTCATTTTGCCTCCATCGTAACTTCTGTTTTCATAGTATCACGGATTGCGTCATGGCGATGACATCCGCATCCGTGACGAACCCTGCACTTTATACCCGCGCAGTGGGTATGGTGTTTACGTTCCAGTTGCAACTATGAAATTCATATATAAACTGAGTTCGTGAGGCAACGAAGTGCGCGACGTCGCGCAGAAGTTTCGCGCAACGGGTGTCGGCTGTGTCGTGTCCCATCCCGCATCGCTTTTCCGGAGAACATCATGTCGGACCCCGTCTATCACGTCGAACACACTGGCCTTTTGCTGGTCGACCCGTACAACGACTTCCTGTCACATGGCGGCAAGATCTTTCCGATGATCGAGGCAGTCGCCAACGACGTTCGGCTCCTCGACAATTTGCGCGCAACGGTGGGCGCCGCACGCAAGGCTGGCATTCAGGTGTTCTATGTGCCGCATCGCCGCTGGCAGCCTGGCGATTACGAAGACTGGGACCATCCGAACCCGACGCAACGGCTCGTGCAAAAGCATCAGACCTTCGCAAAGGGCACTTGGGGCGGCGAATGGCACCCCGATTTCGTTCCCCAGGAAAACGACATCGTCATCCACGAGCATTGGGCGCAAAGCGGCTTCGCCAACACGGACCTCGACTTCCAGCTCAAGCAGCACAAAATCTCGCACGTGATTACCGTCGGCCTGCTCGCGAACACCTGTATCGAATCCACTGCGCGATTCGCGATGGAACTCGGCTATCACGTGACGCTCGTACGCGACGCAACCGCCGCCTTCACGCCGGAACTGATGCGGGCGGCCCACGAACTGAACGGACCCACGTTTGCCCATTCGATTGTCACGACGGCCGAATTGCTGACAGCATTGCCAGCGTAAGCGTTATGCCGACGACGGAGTGAAGCGGTCAATCCACTAATAACAAAACACTAGAAGGACTCACGCATGATTACCATCTGGGGACGTGCCAATTCGGTCAACGTCCAGAAGGTCTTGTGGCTTTGCGAAGAGATCTCCCTACGCTATAACCGGATAGACGCCGGTCTGCAGTTCGGACACAACACCGAACCTGACTACCTCGCGATGAATCCGATGGGCAAAGTCCCCACCCTCGTCGACGGCGATTTCGTGCTTTGGGAGTCGAACTCGATCCTGCGCTATATCGTGATGCAGTACGGTGGACCGGGCACACTTTATCCCGCCGATCCAAAGGCGCGGGCCAGCATCGACCGCTGGCTCGACTGGTCGCTCTCGACTTTGCAACCGGCCGAGCGTCCGGTGTTCTGGGGAATCGTCCGCACACCCGAGGCCAAGCGGGACATCGAGAAAATTGCCGCCGATGTCGTAAAGGTCGCGGAAGTCTGGAAAGTGCTCGAAGCGCGGTTGGGGGGTCGCGACTACGTCGAAGGCGAGTCGTTCACGATTGCGGATATCGTTCTCGGTGCGTTCGCGAAGCGGTGGTTTGGCATGCCGGGCATAGAACGTGCTCGAATGCCCGACCTCGAGCGCTGGTACGCGTCGCTCGCCACGCGTCCGGGTTTCAGCACACATGTCGATGTCGAATTAAGCTGAATCCATGAAGACCGAACCGATCACGCTCTATGCATGGAACACGCCTAATGGCCGCAAGGCCAGCGTCGCGCTCGAGGAAATGGCGTTGCCGTACGTCGTTCAGCCTGTGAATATCGGCAACCGCGAGCAGTTCGAGCCGTCATTCCTATCCATCAGCCCGAACAACAAGATTCCGGCGATCGTCGATCCAGACGGCCCCGATGGTCGGCCCATCAGCGTGTTCGAGTCGGGTGCGATTCTTCTCTATCTTGGAGAAAAGACCGGCCGATTTCTCCCACGTGGTCTACGCGAACGGGTGCCCGTGATCGAATGGCTCATGTGGCAGATGGGTGGTTTCGGACCGATGCCCGGACAGGTGCACACTTCGCCGCCCTCGCTTCCGAGGGCGACAGACGCTACGGTCTCAAGCGCTTCTCAGACGAAACACGACGGCTTTATTCGGTGCTGAACGAAAGGCTCGCCGGCCGTGAGCACGTGGCCGGCGAGCTTTCGATTGCCGACTTTGCCATCATTGGCTGGGCGTGGCGACACGAGCGGCACAAGGTCGATCTTGCAGACTACCCAAACGTCAAGCGATGGTACGACGCCATGTTCGATCGCCCCGCGGTGCGTCGCGGCTTCGCGGTCAAGCTCGACTAAAATAATTACATAGCGGTCCTGATTGACTCTCTATGGATCGTCACCTCCAGGTTCAAGCTGGGTCTGATAAGGTGCGGCCGGTGAACAGCGCGAGGGACTCCTTCACGAACGCGCGAACGGCGGGGGAAAGCTCTCGCCGCCTGCTGGCCAATGCGAGATGACACGGATACTCGAAATCCTCGATCGGCCGATAGCAAATGCCTGGCTGTGTGAAGTTGCGCATCGATTCCGGGACGACGACCACGCCGTATCCGGCCGATGCGAGACTGATCGCGGCGATGAAGTCATGAACGCGATGTTCGAGAAAGGGAACAAAGCCTCCCGCCACGCCCAGCGCAGTAAGCACCTCGCTGAATCCCGTGTCGTCGTCGAAGTGGGGGGCGATAAAACGCTGATCTTTCAGGTCTCTGACCGACACGTGCCCGCTTTCTGCCAATGCATGGTCCTCGGCCATCGCGACCAACAGGCATTCGGTCTGCACGATTGTCGCCACGATACCTGCTGGATGCTGGCGCCACGGTCTCACGATACCTACATCTATCTCGCCGCTGACGAGTGCCTCGAACTGGCGCGGGGTCTCCATGGCCACGACCTCGATTCGCACGTCGCCATGCGAGATCCGAAACTGACGCAGCATCCTCGAGAGCACACCGCTGCTTACGCCGGATGCCACCGATCCGATCCGCACCACACCAGCGAGGCCTCTGGCCGCCAGCCGGCCAACCTGATCCGCACGCTCGATATGACGTAGCGCTGCAACCGCTTCGGCATGAAACAAACGCCCCGCATCGGTCAGCGTAACGGGCTGTCGCTTGTTGCGGTTCAGGAGACGAACGCCGATCTCCTGCTCGAGGCGTTGAATTTGGGCGCTGAGCGCCGATTGCGCGACATCCAGTCGATCCGCTGCCTTGGCAAAGTGAAGATCCTCCACCACCGCAACGAAGTATCGCAGTTGACGGGCGTCGATCATTTAATCTCCAGAAGCGAATAAACATTCGCACATTGCTTCTGGATGATATCAAAGAAGAGGCATCAAATAGAGCCTGAAACAACTGGAGGACAACATGGACGCACTGATCACCCACCCTGGTTCCATCACGCACCGGCAACCGCTTTTCCGCTTGTCGGCGCATCCCACCCATCACCGCATCATGAACGTGACGGTCGACCCCAACGCGCTGACCGGATTCCTGGCGGACGTGCGCGATGTCGACGTCCAGAATCTCGAGTATGTCCCGTTCATGCGCCATCACCTTGCCGATCTGCTGGTCGAGCGTCTGGGCGACGACTTTGCCGACATGCTCGTCGAGCTGGTCAAGGACCGTCGGCACGGCGGTTTCACTATCGGCCTCCAAGACCTTTCGCAAGACCCTTCTGACTTCGTGAAGTTCGGTACGGCCATCGGTCATATCCTCGGCCCGAGCAATCACGATGCGATGTCGGGAACGTACTACGCCCGCTTCGTGGTTAAGCACACCGATAACAGCGACTCGTATCTTCGTCAGGCATACCGGCTGTTCACGATGCACACCGACGGCACGTACGTGAGCGACGCAACGGACTGGCTGCTGATGATGAAATTCGCGGAACGAAACGCGGTCGGCGGCGAATCGCGGTTTCTGCACATCGACGACTGGGAAGAGCGCGATCGCTTCGTCAATCACAAGCTCGGGACCAAGCCGTTCTTCTACAAGGGATCCGGTTCCAAGAACGTCAGCGAGCAGATCGAGCGGCCGCTGTTCTTTCAAAGCGAATTCGGTCTGTCGATCTCGTTCATCGACCAGTTCGTTCAGCCGTCCAACCGTGAAGAAGCGGCATTTCTCCGCTCACTGTCCCAGTCGATGGAAACGGCGGCCGGCACGAAGGAAGTGTCTCTGCCGGTCGGCGGTCTGGTGGTGCTGAACAACTATTTTTACCTTCACGGCCGGGCGCCATTCCAGCCGAACGAATCGCTGTTCCGCGAGTTGATGCGCCAGCGCGGTTCGTTTGCGTCTTGATGTCGCCGGCGCTCTGGCGTTGTCGGGCACACCGACCGCCGAGGGCCGACGCGGCGATTTCGATGTAACACAGTGGGATGGTGAAATGAACGACTATGCAGAGCAGATGACTGTGCAGGAGACGACGCCCGTCGGGCGAATTGAACAACCAGCTTACGGGGTCAAGGAACATCTCCCCCCGCGGCTGCGCCAGATCCTCTCGCTCGCGGACTTCGAGGCGGCGGCACGGAGCGTTCTGCCGCGTCCGCTCTTCGGCTATATTTCAGGCGCAGCGGAGGACGGGATGTCGATCGCGGCGAATCGGGCCGCGTTCGAACGCTTGAAGTTCCGCACGAAAGTGCTTGTCGACGTGTCTCATCGGTCACAGCAGACAACGATCTTCAACCACACCTATTCGTCTCCGTTCGGAATCGCACCGGTCGGAATCAGTGCCATTTCGGCATATCGCGGCGACATCGCATTGGCCACGGCCGCTCAGGATGAAAACATCCCTGCGATCATGAGCGGCTCCTCGCTCATTCCGATGGAGACGGTCCATGCCGAAGCACCTGGCACCTGGTTCCAGGCCTATCTCCCCGGCGATGCCGCTCGCCGCGACGCCCTGATCGAGCGCGTCAAGGCCGCCGGCTTCGCGACGCTCGTCCTCACCGTTGACATTCCCGTTTGGGCAAACCGCGAAAACAACGTGCGCACGGGCTTCTCGCTGCCGCTGCGCCCGTCGCTTCGTCTCGCGATGGACGGTATTTCCCATCCGCGCTGGCTGCTCGGCACGTTCGCCCGGACGCTGATCAATCACGGGATGCCCCACTTCGAGAACTCATTCGCGACACGAGGGGCGCCGATGCTGTCCGCTTCGGCGGTACGCGACACCACCGGACGCGACCATCTGTCATGGTCGGACATCGCAAGCATTCGTCAACGTTGGAGCGGGAATCTGGTCATCAAAGGCATTCTTCACGTGGACGATGCACGGCGCGCACTCGCGATTGGCGCGGACGGGATCATCGTGTCGAACCACGGTGGGCGCCAACTGGACGGGGCGGTCGAGCCGCTAGCTGTATTGCCGCAGATTTGTGATGCCGTTGGTGACAAAACCGTCGTAATGATGGACAGCGGAATCCGGCGCGGGGGAGATGTCCTGAAGGCGCTCGCGCTCGGTGCGCAGTTCGTATTCGCGGGGCGCCCGTTCATGTACGCCGCCGCGGTGGGCAGCGAGCCGGGTGTTCGACATGCAATCGGCCTTCTCAGGGACGAAGTCGATCGAAACATGGCGATGCTCGGCACGGTAGCGATTCGCGAGATCGATCGCGCAATACTGGCCTGAACGGGGCGTTCCGACCGGAAAACGCGTGGCCCCGCTGGTGTATGAAGACTGGCCATCAATAAATTAGGACTCCATTTTTGATGGACTTCAAGAAACTACCCCGACTACCCATCCCGTGCGTTACATGGGAGGGGCTGGCGTACGCCGTCCGGACCGCAGGCGCATCGCTGATCGCGCTGTACGTCGCGTTTTGCATGAACCTCGACGATCCGAAATGGGCCGCAATCACCGTGTGGGTCGTCGCCCAGAATAGTCGGGGCATGAGCGTCTCGAAGAGCCAGTACCGGATCCTCGGTACTGCGCTGGGCGCAGTCGCAGCACTCGTGCTCGTCGCCCTGTTTGCGCAGACGCCGGAATTTTTCCTGTTGGGGCTCGCCGGCTGGATTGGACTTTGCACCGGGTTTGCGACGGCACTGCGGAATTTTCGCGCATATGCAGCGGTACTGGCAGGCTATACGGCAGCGATCATCGGGCTGGATGCCGCATCCGCGCCCCTTCATGCATTCGATATCGCGCTCGCGCGCTTTGTCTATGTTGTCGTCGGCATTCTGGTCGAAGCAACCCTCACTGCGATCCTCGCCCCTGGGGCGCCGTTACGAGAGGTACGCGAACAATTTCATCGCTACGTGAGCAAGGCTTCACAGTTCGGCGCACGCGCGCTTCGCCGCGAGACGGATGAAGTCGCCATACACAAGCTGTTTGCGGCGGCTCTCGAACTGGACACTGCGGCCGAATATGCTGCCGCTGCATCCGCGGAAGTTCGTCTCTCCATTGGACATCTACGCGCCGCAATCATCGCGGTACTCACGCAGCTCAGCGCCATCCACGCGTTGCGAGCGCAACTGGCTCGCAACCCCGATCTTCAGATTGACGTGGTCGATGAAACGGCAACGCTGCTGGCAGGCGACGACACCGATTCCGCCAGTGCCAAGTCCAGAATCGCCTCTCTGAAGTCAAGGATCAGGCTCGCTCTTGCTTCGGAAGCATACGGCCAGCGCGGTTCGCAGAGTGGCATGCTGTTCATTCTTGATCGGTTAACCCTGCTTCTCACAGCGTGGGAGCAGGTTATCGCACGAAAGTCTTGTCTGGATCAGGTCAATCCTCCGCGATCGCTCGTGAAATTTGCCTTCCACCATGACCACGTGCTTGCCTGGCACAACGGCATGCGGGCTTTTTTCGCTGTGGTAGCCGCGTCGATGTTTTGGCTATTTAGCGCGTGGCCGTCGGGCGCGGGTTTCGTCGCCACAGTGGGGGTGGTGAGCGCACTCTTCGCCACGCGCCCCAAATCCATAGCCGCCGCGATGGGATGGCTCAAGGGCGCATTCATTGCGGCACTGGCAGGCATCCTTTGTAATTTTGTTTTGCTACCGGCAGTGACGGACTTCGTTCCGCTGGCGTGTATTGCTGGCGTCTTCACGATCTCTGCGGGTCTTGCGATGCGCAATCCTCGAACGGCATCGATTGGCAGCGGATTTGCCCTGTTCTTCTGGAACTTCACTTCACCCAGCAACGTGGCGCGTATTAACGATGCGGCGTTCCTGAACGACGCCCTGTCCACCCTGCTGGCAATCGCCTGGGCCACGCTCGCGTTTTCGGTTTTGTTTCCGGCGGACCGTGCGTCGAGCATCGCGCGCCTGCAACGCGCCGTCCGGCGGGATCTTTCCAGCCTGGCCAGCAACCCACAACGATGGCGGCGAGATGCCTGGCTTAGCTGCACTGCCGATCGCCTCGGCCGCCGTTTCGCCACGGGAACCTCCGTCGTCAAGCGGGCATCAGGTGAGCAAACCGGCCTGCGCGAACTACTCGCGGCGTGGGCGATAGGCGACAGCCTGCTCGCGCTACAAAACGGTACTTCGTCGCATCCAGGCTTACGGCGCGCGATGACAGTCATTCGGGGAAGGCTGCGCAAGCTCGATTTCGCGCGCCTCGCAACGGCTTGCGACACACTCGCAGTCCGATTGCTGCGGCAGGCCTCAGTCGCTGCTGATCGGGCCACACATGAGCTTCTGGATGGCGCCGCACTTATGCAAACGATCGCCGTTTCGGCGAAAGAGTATATGGACGCATCGCGCGAGCACGCCAATCCGGCATGAGTGCCGTTGCCGCCACCCATCCCGCGCAGCGCCATGCGGCGCAATAAAGGAAATACGATGGACACGCTAAACAACATGAGGATGTTTGTGCGCGTAGTTGAGGCTGGCAGCTTCACCGCTGCGGCCAACTCCGTGGATAAATCTACCGGTCAGGTGTCGCGCGCCGTCACTGAACTGGAGGCACATCTGCAGACGCGTCTGCTAAACCGTTCGACTCGACACGTTGGAGTGACGGAAGCAGGTCAGCGTTACTTGCAGCATTGCTACCGGATTCTGGCTTTCGTGGATCAGGCGGAGGCCGAGGCGTCGAATGCGCACTTGCAGCCGTCGGGACGCCTGCGCGTGCATGCCACCGCGAGTTTCGGTCAGCATTATGTGATGCCCGCAGTCCTGCGGTACCAGGCGCTGTTTCCGCAGGTCTCCGTCGAATTGACGCTTTCGCAGCACGTTCCCGACCTGATCGAAGAAGGCTACGACGTGTCGGTTCAACTAGGCGCGATTGAGTTGCCGGACTCCGGTCTCGTGTCGGTCCCGGTCGCAAAGACCTGCAACATCTTGTGCGCGTCGCCTTCGTATCTCACCCGGCATGGCACCCCTGCCACGGTGGCCGACCTCGCCGCTCACACCTGCATGCGCACCAGTAGTCCGGTATTCCCGCAAAGCCGATGGAATCTGGATGGTCCCTATGGCACGGAAACCTTTGAGCTTCCTCCTTCGCCCTTTCAGGTCAACGTAGCGGAAGCCATGGCGCTCGCATTGCGCGACGGCCGGGGCATCGGCGCGCTCCCGCTATGGACTGCGATGCCGTGGCTGCGCAACGGCACGCTGCTACGTGTACTGCCTACACATCGGATGAATGAGACACACATCCGCGTTCTTTATGTGTCTCGCGAGTATCTGGATGCCAAGATCAGAAGCTGGGTGGATTTTCTGAGAGACTTCATTCCACAAACGCTCGATGACGGCGATAACGTGCCACCCGCGGCCGTGCTTACTGACGCTGATCTGACGATGTAACGCAGATCACGCCAGCATTGACGCACACGATGCCGCGAGCGAACAACGAGCGGACCGTCCGGAACCACTTGCAAGGAGAAGTCACATGAGAGCACAGCCGATTTATCTGGAAGACCTGACGCCGGGCGCGACATACACGAGTTCGGAGCACAGGCTCGACGCCGAGCAGATACTCGCTTTCGCAGAGCAGTTCGATCCCCAGCCCTTCCATCTGGATGAGGAATCCGCGCGCGAGACCTTCTTTGCAGGCCTTGCGGCTAGCGGCTGGCATACAGCGGCCATCACGATGAAGCTTCTGGTCGAGAGCCTGCCGTTGGCGGGTGGAGTGATCGGTGCGGGAAGCGAGATCAGTTGGCCACGCCCAACCCGGCCAGGCGACATCCTGCACGTCGTGAGCACGATCGTGGAGATTGCGCCATCCAGATCGAAGCATGACCGAGGAATTGTGACGGTGCAGAGCGACACGTTGAACCAGCATGGCGAAGTGTGCCAGCGATCTGTTGCCCGCCTCCTCGCTTTCAGACGCAGTTGACTACGCGCTCCCGGACCAGACTTCGGCTGTCCTTGTCGCCGGGCCGATGACCGTTTAATCACCGGAACCGGCCGTCCGCTTGACCAGCTACCATGAGACCGCTTCGGGTCGGCTACGGAAGTTCTAGACCGAAGCGTCGGAGGGACCGGACATCCGACTTCGAATTTCCAGGTTCGGCCAACTCCGGCCAGTCGACAACGGGGCGAAGTTCGTCGACAATGCCTCGGCGCGAATAAACGGGTAGGAGATGGGAAATGACGATCTTTTGGACGTTGAAAAGCATCCCTGAGCTGGCAAATCTAAGCGCGAGAGAGAGACGCGCGTATTGGCGACGTGCCTTTCGTCGAACATGGCGGCATTGGGAGACATGGGCCGGCCTCCTCGGGTGCGCCATATGCGCCGGAGTAGGTTCTGGACTGGGTGCGCTTGCTAATCACACTGTCGTCGGAGCGATGATCGGCGGCGGTGTTGGCGGATTCGTGTTCGGACAAGCGACGGTGCATGTCGCCCGTTTACATTACAAAAACGTACTGCTCAACCGAGACCGTTAAGCAATCGGGCAACTAGCTTGATGCGGCTCCTTCGCTCGAAATCGTTGCCAATCCATACGTCCCGTGGCAAACGACTGGCCGCCGAGGCCAAGGGTTGCCTCCACAATCGTCACGCGGAATTCGCCGGTCGTGTGAGTTCGAAGCGAATCGTGCGATAGGTGCGTTGCACGCTCGATTCGCGGTGCGCTCGCAGCGGCCCGTCAAAAGCCTCGAACAGGGTGTTGCCGCAGACGTCTTCAAGGTCCGGCGCGACGCGAATGGCGGGCCGCATCGCCGTCCAGGGCGAATCCGGCGTAAAGGTCCAGCGTCTTTCGCCCTTTTCGATCGCGACTCGCCCTGTTACAGGCCGTTCGTCGTCGCCTACGACCACAATCGCGCGCCGCAGCAACGCCCAATCCAGCGGCCTGGGAAACACGATCTCCAGAGGTTGACAACTCTGCGCCGCAGGAGGCAGAACCGTCCAATGCGCGAGCGCAACGGGCTCCCGGACCGCCTGAGCGACAACGAACGGCTTGTAGAAATTCTGCCGAAGCGGACGACCGGATGAGTCGACCATTGCCGAGCCGATGGCCAACGCGTAGCGTTGCCCCAACCTCAGCGGCGGACCCAGTTCCCGATTGGGACCGACCCAGCGTTTCAGCCTGCCCGGATCCAGCAGAACCGTCAGGCATCGCATGCTCCTGTCCCAAAGCTCCAGCGCAGGCCGATAGAGCACGTCGTGCGCAGGCCGTCCATTGGGGCCGATAAGACTAATCTGCGTTTCGGCACCGCCACGCCGCATCGGGCTGGAAAAGCAAACGTAGAAGCGAAGCAGGTTTTCCGGCAGGACATCGGCGGATGGAAAGACTTCCGACACCGAAGCCGGGTCGACCCCGATGGGGTTCGGTAGCGAGAATTCGAGCGTCAGCACGTCCGCATGCCCAATACAGCCGAGCGGCCGCAAATCGAAGCTTGCTCGATAGCGAACGCCCGGTTCGAACGGAAAACGCGGAACGAATCGCACCCCGGCCTCCAGAAGCTGACAGCAGCCAGCCACATCGGGAAGTTCGTCGCCTTCCCGCATGGCTGCATCGATAACGTTCACACGCAGCACGGGTTGCAGCGAGCGGGCCGTCCCCTGGTGTTCGACGACAAGCGCAGCAAGATCTGCATCGAGGTTGTGCACGCAGACGCAAGCCACCCCGCTCCTCTGGGTCTCGTGCTCGACTCGCAGTGTTGGCTGGAGTGTCATCGGCATCCTTACTCGGTCGCGTTGCGCGATATTCTGCGGCCGGCTGATCTCGCAACCGGCTACGCGTGGTCGATCTCGTTGCGATGTTCGCGGTAGTGGAACGGATCGGGACCATTCGGCCAGTTCATTTCAGCCATTCCCAATCGGCGGTCGAAGAAGTACGGAACCATCAGCGTGCCGATGTCCAGCCGCCAGGACGTCTTTGGATGCCGCCAGATGACGACTGCCCATCGTGGATCGAGAATCGCGATATGTTCCGCCCGGATCGGCAGATCGCGCTGCGTACGCCCGAGGCCACCCGGCCCGAAGTCGATGGGGCCACCGGTCGGCTCGGGTTTCGCGGTCGTCAACTCCGCAGCTTCGATACGCGACGCGCTGCGTACGTCGATGGTCACGAGCAAGTAGTCCTTATTGTCCGTCGGATCGGTATAAGTCAGCATATCCAACGGATTCGACCCATAGCCCAGTTCGCCGATCGTGTCCCCACGCACATGCGCGCCATCCTTCAAATCTTCCAGGCGGAAGCGAACGAGCGGCGTGCAACCGTACACGGCGAACAGGTACGGTTTTCCATCCATCTCCCGGATCAGTTGCCGCACGATCGGGGCGCGCGTTTCGAACTCCCCGTGCGTCGGGTGCCAGATTTCGACGGTGCTCGTCGACAGGCGGGAACGGAACGGGTACGGGATGCGATACAGCGTCGATGCAAAGCGCTGATTCGAGATTCCTGTGACGAAAACCTCGCCGTTGTAGTACTTGACGTCCGTAATCGCATAGACCTGCTGGGGCTCGAACTCCAGCATCGCGTTCTGGTCCGGCTCGTTTGGAATTACCGTTTTCGAGTGCGCAATACCGTCGAGTTCCAGCAACTCGAGCTTGCCGTGATTGACCTTCACAATCGCAGCCATGGCGCCTGGTCCGCTGCCGCGCTCGACCGACATGAAAATCTGTCGCGACGGCTGATGGATCGCCATATCGTTGATGACGATATTGCCGACCGTCGTCCCGAAGAGCGCAGCGAGCTTCTGATCCACGCCCAGGACCAGATCGCGGCCTTCGAAGTTATGAAAATTTCCCATTTCCACGTCGGCCTGAGAGGTCACGTCCGAATCCTTCAGTGCGAACGCATGAATGGCCGCACCTGTGATATCGCCGACGAAGAGGACATTGCCGGGCCCGAACTCGAGGGCTCCCGCAGACTGGAGTGGACCGCCCGGCCGCGGCGAGCCGCCCTCCTCTACATCAGCCCTGGTCTTTTCGCCCGCGGCCAGCGCCGGGCCCGCCAGGGCAAGCATGAGTGCCGAAGCCGAGCCAGCCCGCAGAAACTCGCGCCGCGCACGGGCCTCTTCCGCCATACCGGATGTTGTCGTGTGATCCATTGCGTTCCCTGGTTGTCGTTCGGTGCTAGATGGTGGCGAATCCGCCACCGGCAGCCGTCAATCCACCGCTGACCTCGAGCGCGTCGATTGCGCCGTGCAGTTCCAGCGGATTGACGCCTTCGCCATGCGTGATAAGGCCGCCGGCGATCGCGATCTTGCGCGCCGATCCTCCGGGCTTGATGCTGAGCGCTGTCGCCGCAAGCCGGACAACGACGCCCTTGACCAATGAGTCGCCGGTACCGCCCCACGTCTCGATGCCCCGGCGGACCGTGATTTCGCCGACCGGTTGGCTGATCTGAATGCCCACTGCGCCATCGGCATGCGTGACGACGCGCTCGAATTGCGCCGACCGCACGGTGCCCGTGTAGACATTGAAACCGCGCGATCCCTGGCCGAACGTCTCGATCAACGCGTTGACTTCGAGCCGCTCGAGGGAGCCGAAATTCACGAAGCCAATGCCGCTCGGCCCGTGGGACGTGACCTTCCCGTCGACGATCCAGCGATCGACGGCTCCCCAGTTGTCGAGCACCATGTCATTCGGACCGTAGGTCGTCACCGGGCCGTGATTGCGCACGCTGGCCACGAATGCGCCCGACACGACGAATACGCCGCCGGTAATGCGATCCGGCGTGCCGGGCGCGATGCCGCCATCGCTATGGACGGCGCCTGTCTCCAGCCGATTCGCCACGACGCGCCCGCCCGCCTCTCCGGCGCCGCCAACGAAGATGCCGCTGCCGCGAACCGGCGCACCGGCACGGCCCGCCGAAAGCCCGGTGAGGTCCGCCGTGATGACTACGCCGCGGTCGTCGCGCTGATTCCAGAGCGTGAAGACGCCGGGAACGACTTCGACGCCGTATCCCTTCGGGCGCTCTTCATAGCCGCGGGCGTCCGCGGCCCCAATGTCGATATCGTGTGCTTCGACATGGCCGCCAGCCACACTGTCGCGGGCCAGCAGTTGCACGACGCCCGCAACATTCAGATGGCGCAGCACGAGCCGACCGAATCCGTCGACACGCGTGTCATTGAAAATGGCGCGCCGATCGGCGTCTGTGGCAAGCCGTAAGCCTTCTACCCGATTGTCGGCGGAAAGCTGGAGCCCGTCGCTGCCGGGCGCGAAGCGCAGGGCGGCATGTGCGTCGATGCCGGTCAGAGCCAAACCGGGCCGCAGGCGAAGGGCTGCCACCCCATCGATCTGCGCTGAAACGACGATATGCAGAACCTGGTCGTCGTCGACTGCCGTCTGCAATTCGGCGAGCGTGGAGACGGTGCGCGTTTCGGTGTTCACGATGAGTCGTCCCTCCATGATCTGATGAACGGCGTGCACGCCGCTTAGACGAGCGACACGGCCTCTTTGGCGCTGACCAGCTTGCCGAGCTGTCCATACTCGTGCAGATCGCCGCCAACCTCGATCCGGATCGACTGGTCGATGCCGCCCACGCGCAAAGGAGAAAACCCGCTGACGGTAATGAGTCTTGCTACGACCTCGCCGGCTTGCGCATCGTCCGCTGCATAAAACAGCACGGCCCGCTCCGGCGACCGGTTCGCGCCGGCCTCCAGCGATTGCGCGCCCAGCGTGCCGAACGCTTTGACGAGACGCGCCCGAGCCGGGAGCAGCCCGGAAATCAGCACGCCAGAAGATTGCTCGTCAGGAATGGTCTTTCTGTATCCGCCCTTACCGTCCGGGGCGATCGGGTTTGACGGGTCCACGATGATCTTCCCCGCCAGCGCCTCACGATGCGTAACGAGAAATTGCCTGATCGCGTCGAACGGGATCGCCAGGACAATGACGTCCGCCTTGGCGACTGCATCCTCGACCGTCAGCGCTTCGGCATGGCTGCCGAGGTCTCGGGCCACCTCCTCGGCCTCGCCCGGCGTCCTTGCCGCGACGATGATCGTCTCGCCACCCGTTACCAGATTCTTCGCCAGCCGGGAGCCTATGTTTCCAAGGCCGATGATTGCCGTGCTCATGACAGTTGCGCTCCTTTCTGTTTCCCGCTTGCGTGACCGCAATGTGATCTCAATGGTAGCCAACCGTTCGGTCGACCGCTAACGGACAGTGCGGAAATCGGATTTCCATTTCTGGAAAGCTCACGCGAGCGGCCGCGTTTGTATGCTTGAGCGTGTGCCCTGATGAGGAGGAGAAAGCCCATGCTCGCGCCAACCGAAGTGCTGTCTTCGATACTCGAGAAGCCAACCGATATCGAGCGCGTCCGTTCGCTCGTCACACCTGACGTGATCTATGTTTCGCTCAACTACGACAATCCCGATCTGAAGCGGATCATGCCGTGGGCCGGTACGTCTCGTGGTCCCGAGAGCATCGTGAAGACCTTTATGGATGTCGGCCGCTACTGGGAGATTCAGTCCTTCGAGCCGGAGGCGCTGTTCGGCACCGACGAATACGCCGCCATGTTCGGTCGTTTCACGTACCGGTCGACGGTACTCTCAAAGGTCGTGACGACGCCGTTCGCGGTGTTCGCCAAGGTCGAACATGGCCGCTGCACGTATCTCCAGTTCATGGAGGACACGTTCGCGACAGGCGCGTCGTTCCGAAGCGGCGGAAGCTGGACTTTTCAAGGCAATCCGAACGGCGAGCGAGTCGTGCTCTAGCCGACTGGTTCCTTTACCTCGCCACGGGCGGACTGCCGCCTTGCTGCCGCCCGGTTGCGGCGGTAATCTGCGTCAGACGATGGAAGCTGCAGATAGCCAGCAAGTTGCAGGTCGAACGGAGCGTAACGGTAATGAAAGATCTCAATACGCTGCTCATTTTTGCGAAGGTCGTCGAGGCGAGCAGCTTCTCGGAGGGCGCGAGGCGGCTCAAGATGCCCATTTCCTCTGTGAGCCGCCGTATTGCCGAACTCGAAAATCAGCTGGGTGTTCGTTTGCTCGATCGATCCACGCATCACCTGAGGCTCACGGACTTCGGCACCGAAGTATTCGAGCTCGCAAGACAGGCCACGGAGGTCAGCGAAGCCGTCGACAATGTCATTTCGAACCGCCTGCCCGAGGTGTCCGGCGCCGTACGGCTCTGTGCGCCGCCAAACCTCTCCGACTCGCTGATCGTGCCTGTCGTCGAAGCCTTTCAGCAGTCTTACCCGAACGTGGAGGTCAAGGCGTTCATTACCGAACGCATCGTCGACCAGATAGCCGAGGACGTCGATATCGCGTTCAAGGTCGGAACCTTCACCGACGCGACGCTCGCAGCGCGCACGCTTCTGACTTACCGGCATCAGGTCGTTGCAAGTCCGAAGTACCTCGCCAGATGCCCGCCTCCGCAGTCGCCGCGGGACCTTCCCGCGCACCGGCTTTTCGCGTTCTCTTTCTGGAAGCCGGACTATAGCTGGAGCTTCGTTCATGTCAACGGCCGGGATACCGAAACGGTCTCCTTCCAGCCGACAATGGCCATGAACGACTACACCGGGCTCATTGTGGCGCTGCTCGAGGGCTGCGGCATCGGGGAACTGCCGCCCATCGTCCAGCCAGACCTCGTGCGCAGCGGGCAGCTCGTCGAGGTCTTGCCGGACTGGCATCTGCCTGTGTTCGACCTGACCATCGCCAACCTGCGCGACCGCTATCTGCCCCGGCAGGTACGCATCTTCAGGGACTTCGCCTCGAAGATGGTGCCCGGGCTCTTTGGCACCTTACCATCCTGAAAGGCGAAAACAGGCGATACCATCGAACCCGTTTCAACCATTCGAAATCATTCAGGAGTTCGAATGGTCTGCATCTTACTGCGGAAAATCCGGAAACAACACGGGTGCCATTTCAATCGCGAATTCCTTGAAGAGCCTGCACGGTTTCGAAATGTGCCGGTTGCCCAGGTACACGAGCGAGAGGTCGTATGTCGGGAGGCGCCACTGCGGCATCACCTCCACCAGCTTGCCCTCGCGAACAAGATCGGGCCGGACCACAGGGGGCAGTTCACCAATACCGGCACCCGCCAGCAACATGGAAGCGAGGCCCGCAAAATCGTTCATCGCGAACAACGGCTGGAACGTGAGCGTCTGCTTTTCCCCTCCATTCTCGTGCACGAAACACCAGCTGCAATCCGCCTTCCAGTGCGAAAACGCAAGGAGGCGATGCTCGAGCAGATCCTGCGGCTTTCGTATCTCCCCACAGCGCTTAAGGCACGCAGGCGTCGCAACGATGCGATGACGATAGGCCAGAAGGCGCCGCGCGACCAGCGACGAATCGCGCAATGCGCCAACCCGGAACACAAGGTCGACGCCGTCCGCGATATGTTCGACGTAGCGCTCGGTAACGAGAATCTGAAAACGCACATTCGGATAGCGCTTCTGAAATTCCAGGACAAGCGGCGTCAGCAAGGTGTCCGAAACGCTTGGCGGCGCCGAAAGGCGCAAGAGCCCCGAGACGTCCGAGAGATGGCTGGACGCGACGCTGTCGATGGCCTCACCCAGCTCGACGCCTCGCACGGCTTGCTCATACACCTCCTTGCCGAGGTCGCTAAGGGTGAGATTACGCGTGGAGCGCTCAAGGAGCCGAACGCCCAGCGCCTGCTCGAACTCAGCGATGTGCCGGCTGACCGTAGAGACCGGCATGCCAAGCCGGCGTGCCGCCCCGGAAAGGCTGCCCGATTCGACCACCTTTGCGAATATCACCAGCGAGTTGAGGTTCGCCATCGCTTTTCCATCCTTGGAAAACCATTGTGCGCCAATCGTCGGCGGCGCCGCAAGGATAGATGCCAACCCGGAGCACGAGCGCCCACGTGACATATCATGGCACGCTGATCTTTCCGGAAGTGGAAAACGATTTTCTGCATTACCGCCTACCGGAAAATCGCAGCTGCTCTATGGTTTCGAATAGACACTCGCGAGCCGCAAAGGAGGCGTCGATGACGACCATGAAAGCAGCAGTGATCCACGAGCCGGGTGGTCCTGAGGTGCTCAAGCTCGAACAACGGCCTATACCGACGCCGCAGCGCGGCGAAGTACTGATCCGCGTGAAGGCGTTCGGACTCAACCGATCCGAAATGTTTACCCGCCAGGGATTTTCTCAGAGCGTGAAGTTTCCACGCGTGCTGGGAATCGAGGCGGTCGGCATCGTGGAAGACGCACCGGGAATGGAGTTCGCCAAGGGCGAGACGGTTGCCACCGCGATGGGAGGCTTGGGGCGTGAGTTCGACGGCAGCTATGCGGAGTACACCTGCGTACCTGCCCGGCAGGTACAAAAACTGGTCACTGGCTTGCCCTGGGAAACGCTCGGCGCAATGCCGGAAATGCTTCAGACCGCGTGGGGCTCGCTGTTCAAGGCCCTCGCGCTGCAAGTGCGGGACCGGCTGCTGGTTCGGGGTGGAACGACATCGGTTGGACTTGCCGCTGCGGCAATCGCCAAAGCGCACGGTGCGTTTGTGATTTCGACGACCCGCAATCCGCAGAAAGGCGACGCGCTGCGTGCGAACGGCGCCGACCGTGTCGTCATAGACTCGGGCACAATCGCGCAGGAGATCGGCGAAGTGTCGCCCGGCGGCGTGGATAAAGTGCTGGAACTCATCGGAACCACGACGCTGAAGGACTCGCTGCGCTGCGCGAAACAAGGCGGTGTGGTGTGCATGACTGGCATTGTTGGCAACCAGTGGTCGTTCGACACCTTCAGTCCGATGGAAGTGATACCGAGCACGGTGAAACTCACCATTTACGACGGCGGAGTCAATGAATTCATGGCGACGCCGTATGACGAATTGCTGGCGCAGGTGAAGGCCGGAACACTTCGCGTCCCCGTTGGGAAGGTTTTTCGACTCGACGAAATCGTAGAAGCACACCGGTGCATGGAAGAGAACAAGGCCGGCGGGAAGATCGTCGTGCTGCCATGAAGGCGGCCTTCACGCCCGCCGATGATTGACAGGCGTTCATCAATCAGTAATCCCACTGCACCGGCACGAAACGGAAGCCTTTACCGTTCCTTGCAACGTGACCGATGGACGGGAACGCCACATGTGCTGCGGCCAGCAAAGCGCCGGTTTCAGCAGCGTCGGTGAGCAGCGCGATACGCACGTCCGCAGCCACGTCAGGATCGTGCTCGAAGCCATTCTGCCATTCGGGATGGTCGAAGCCGACTTCGAAAATCGCGTCGCCTGCGAACGTCAGTTTCTCGCCGTTCGAGGCGACGTCTACGACGCAATGCCCCGGCGTGTGCCCACCCGTTACGCGCGCCGACACGCCCGTTGCGACTTCGACGGTCTGATCGAACTGCATGATGTTTTCGCTGTAGAGTTCCGTGAACTTCGCAGCCGCTTTGCGGAGCGCGGGAGGAACGGCTTCCGGCATCACCGTCTTGCTGAAGTCCGGACTTTTCCAGAATTCCACTTCGGCCGCAGATACGTGAATGCGCACGTCCTGGCGCAGTCTGGCCTTAACGCCATCGACGTTCAGTCCGCCGACGTGATCCATGTGCATATGCGTAATCACGATATCGGTGATCGTAGCCAGGTCGATGCCAGCCGATTCCAGTCGCATCACCGACCGACCTGCACGGGTGAAGTATTCGAAACCGTCGCCCACACCCGAATCGATCAGGATCAGGCGTTCGCCGCTGCGCACGAGCGCAATATTCAGCGCCCAGTCGAACATGTCGCGTTGCAGGAAGCGACCGTCGAACCATTCGTTGCGGTCCGCTTCGCTCACGTTGGTGGACATGGTCGAGCTCGGAAGCGGCAGAATGCCATCGCTGATCAGCACGACGTCGATGTCACCCACGCGCACGGCGTAGCGGGAAGGCACGAGTTCGACTGAACCTGCTTTGCCAAGGTTGGCGGTAACAGGCTGCACATTGCGGGTTGCTTTAGTCATTTTAAGTAATCCTATTAATAGATTTCGTGAGCCGCGCCGGGCGACGGCATGGCTTACTTCGCTGGCACGAGAACCGGTGCGCCCTTGTCCTTGAGCAGCACTACGATGAACGTCGCGGGCTTCGTCTGGCTCGCATTGCGCCCAACCGTATGAACGTCGTTCGGCCCCTCATAAAACGTCTGTCCCGGACCGAGCGCGACTTGTTTGCCGCCCCTGACCTGCATCACGATGTTGCCTTCCAGCACGTAGATGAAACCGTGCGCATTGTGCCGATGCACGGGGTCCGACGCGCCGGGCGGATATTCCACGCGGATCATCAGCGCTTCCTTGCCCGGATAGTCATCCAGCGCCTTGGTCATCAGCGGCGTGACTTGTGCTTGCGCCGGCTCGTGCGCTCGCCCAGCGCCCGCAGCGAGCAGCAGCGATGCGATCAGCAATCTCGAAATTTGCATGACGCTACCCCTTTGCGCCGCGGTCAGGCCAGGCCCGACTTGTCCACGCCGAAGGCTTTGTCGTAGATCCCCGGCGGGATGCGGAAGCCGATGTTGACCCGGTTCCACGCGTTGATCGACATCACCTGGAAGGTGAGATCGGACAGCTCCTTCTCCGAAAACTGGGTCCGCACGCGGTCGTAGATTTCATCGCTCACGCCAAGCGGTGAAATCTGGGTCAGCGCTTCGGTCCAGGCCAGCGCGGCACGCTCGCGCGGCGTGAACAGGTTGGACTCGCGCCACACGGCGACGTGATGAAGACGCAGCGGACGCTCGCCATGGATCGTGGCTTCCTTCACGTGCATGTCGACACAGAACGAACAGCCGTTGAGCTGTGAGGCCCGGATATCGACTAGATGGCCGATGGATTCCTCGATAGCGGACTTCTTGAGCACGAGGCTGAATTCGACAAATTTTCTGAACAGTTCCGGGGATTGTTGCTGGTAATCGATGCGCTGGGTCATGGCATGTCCTTTATAGGGTTAAACAGAGGAAAATCGTTGCAGGAATCAGTCTTTCGCAACGGAGAGGCTGAGCCAGGTGTGAAAGCGCGTCGGGCCGACGCGATGGCCACTGCCGGCGACCAGGGTGCGGTCGTCGAGTTCGCTGCCGAAATAGCGTGCGTGGACATCGGCGATCACCGTGCGTGGATCCTTGTGTGCGGCGAGGAACTTGCGGGCCAGGTCGTCCAGCGGGAAGCGGTCCTGACCGGCGACTTCAATGGTGTCGTTCAATGGCATCCCCGCCGCAAGATCGGCGAGGACTGCGGAGACGTCGTCGGCAGCAACCGGCTGGATCAGCGCGGGCGAAAGGTGCACCTCGTCTCGCTGGGTGCCGGAGGCGATGATGCCGCCGACGAATTCGAAGAACTGGGTGGCGCGCAGCAGCGTGTACGGGACCGGCGACGCCTTGATCAGCGTCTCCTGCGCGGCCTTGGCGCGAAAATAGCCGCTTTGCTGGAGGCGTTCGGTGCCCACGACGCAGAGGGCGAGGTGGTGCTCGACGCCCGCAGCGTATTCGGCGGCCAACAGGTTGCGGCCCGCTGTCTGGAAGAAGGCCATCACGGCGTCGTCCTCGAAGGATGGCGCGTTGGCGACATCGACAACGACCTGCGCGCCTTCAAGCGCCCTCACCAACCCCTCGCCCGTCATCAAGTCCACCCCGGTCGAGGGGGATGCAGCCACCACTTCGTGCCCATCGCGGCCAAGCCGCCGCACCACGTTCGAGCCGATCAGTCCGCTGCCACCTATGACGACCACTTTCATGTTGCACTCCCACTGGCCAAGTTTACGAAGGGCTTGCCGCCTTATCCGATGGGTGCAGTATGATTTCCGGACGCGGGCGCCGCTTTGCCTGCACCTTGTATTTCCGTCCAAAATTCCTTGATCTGCTTCATCGGCGCGCCGGGTACCCCATGCCCGGCGGCCTTCTCGCGCTGGAGCCCCGAATGCAATGGGTTTTCGCTGACTGCACGCTGGACCTGGAACGTCGCGACTTGTGCCGTGCTTCCCAACCGGTCGCCACGACGCCGAAGGTGTTCGATCTGCTGGTTTATCTGGCGAGTCATCGCAACCGTGTCGTGGGACGTGACGAGTTAATCAATGCGGTGTGGGACGGACGCGTGATTTCCGAATCCACCATGGCGAGCCACGTCAATGCCGCGCGCACCGCGGTCGGCGATGACGGTCAGCAGCAGCGTGTGATCAAAACCGTGGCGCGCAAGGGATTCCGGTTCGTCGCCGATATCACCGAACGACCGCTGGCGCTTCAGTCCGGCGAGACAACCACGTCGTCGCCGCACGCGGCGCAGCTCAACAAGCCTTCCATCGCCATCCTGCCGTTCGTCAATCTCAGCGGTGACCCGGAGCAGGATTACCTCGCCGACGGTGTGATCGAGGACGTCATCACGGCGTTGTCGCGATACCGCTGGTTATTCGTCGTGGCACGTAATTCCAGCTTCACGTACAAGCATCGAAACGTGGATGTGAAGCAGATCGGGCGCGAGCTTGGCGTGCGCTACGTGCTCGAAGGAAGTTGGCGCCGGGCACAGGGCCGCGTTCGCATCACCGGTCAGCTCGTCGATGCGAGCACCGGCGCGACTCATTGGGCTGGTCGCTTCGAGGGCGTGCTCGACAATATTTTCGAGTTCCAGGATCAGATCGCCGACAGCGTGGTCGGCGCAATTGCGCCGCAGCTCGAACAGGCGGAGATCGCTCGCGCCCGGTTCAAACCGACCGAAAGTCTGGATGCGTACGACTTCTACCTACGCGGCATGGCGCGGCTTCATCGAGGCACCCGCGAAGCGATTGACGAAGCGTTGCCGCTATTCCAGCGCGCGTTTGAGTGCGACCCGGAATACGCTTCGGCGTATGCAATGGCGGCCTGGTGTCATTGCTGGCGCAAGGTCAACGGCTGGATGCAGGATCGCCCGCGGGAAATGGCCGAAGGCGCGCGTCTGGCGCGCCGCGCGGTCGAGCTTGGCAGATACGACGCCGTGGCCCTGGCGCGTAGCGGGCACGCCCTCGGACATCTTGCCGGTGACCACCTGGCGGAAGGCATTGCGCTTCTGGATCGGGCGTTGGAGCTGAATCACAATCTCGCCGCCGCGTGGTTCCTCGGCGCATTCGTTCGCTTGTGGCACGGCGAAACCGAACAGGCGATCAGGCAATTTACCCATGCGATGCAGCTGAGCCCGTTGGATCCGGAACGCTACCGGATGCAGTTTGGGTTGTCTGCCGCGCATTTGTTCATGGGCAACTTCGTCGAGGCCGCTGCGTGGGCAGAGAAGGCGATGCGGGATTTGCCCAGTTTCGGCCTTGCCCATGCAACGCTCGCCGCGAGTCAGGCCTGGCTCGGGAATCAACGGGAGGCTCGACAAGCTGCGATTCGTCTACGTGAACTGGTTCCCGATTTGCGTCTCGGCAACTTGACCGAATGGATGCCGATCCAGCGCAACGAAAATCTTGCCGTTTTCACGGAAGGCTTGGCCAAGGCTGGATTTAATCCACAACCCTGCAAGGATTGATGCGATCCGGCGAGCACACCGACGTTACTTCATGACAGTTTCTCTCGCAGTTCAACGAGGCGCTCTCGCCGCCGTCCTGACGAGGAGTGCACGCGTGTCCAACTTCCCGCGTCGGCCGAATCGGTCGTCTACACATGCTTCCCGATTCATGGGCGGCGACCTCCTGCGGCCGCCGCCGTTAGCGCTTACGGTAAGGTGATCTTACGGGTGTATTCGGCCGTCACGTTGGCACTCGTGGCAACACCGAATAAGGGGTAAATAGTTTTCGGTCCGCTAGCGGCCAGCCCCATGTAGTCGCCGAGGAAATGTCCGCCCGCTACGGGTGCGTTCAGGATGTTGAACGAGGCGTCAGTCAGTTTCCGTTCGTTACCCCAGTTGGCGGGGTTCGTGCACGCAGTGGCGGTCGAGCAGAACACCGCGAAATAGTCGCTGCCCTCGAAGCCCACAGGCGTGTTCGTGTCATTACGAAAGTCGTAGTAGGTCACCACGATCGTATTGCCGTCGCCCGAAGGCACTATCGCCGGAATGTACGCCTGCTGACGGCAGGGGTTCGTACCGTTCGGCGGCGTCTTGTTGATCATCACGGGTGCTGACCAGGTCGCCCCGCCGTCATCCGACTCGCTGAAGACGATCCCGACAATCGGAATCGATCCGGTGGGTGTGGTGCAGGTCCCGGACGAAAAGCGATCGTCCTGCCAGGCAAGATAGATAGCCCCCGAGACCGGGTTCACAGCGACACTGTAGAGAATAGCGGCGTCGCGTATCGGCTGACCGCTGTCAGGTGTGACCACGCCGGTGACCACGCCGCCGATCGTATGAATATTGTTGGTGAACGTCGGCCCCGACCAGCTCGCGCCTTTGTCCGTCGACTTGATATAGCCGATGCTCAGTGGAGATGGCGTGACGTTGATCGCGGTGAAGAAGTCGAGCACGGTTCCATCAGGCAGCACGCGCACCATGTTGTCGATTGTCTGCGCGTTCGTGCCAGGCTGGTAGATCGGTGCGGCTGTGCTCCACGTCACGCCATTGTCGGTGGACCGTGAGAAGAAGCTAGGGCCGGTGAAACTGAATTTGGAGGAGGGGGCACCACCCGCGCACGGCGGCGTCCCACATGTCGAAGAGAGGCCCGCCAATTGGCGCGCGATCTCAACACCGTCATTTTGCGCGAGCAGTTGGGCGCCCTCCTTCGTCGGCGGGAACACGCTCAACTGATCCCAGACCGCATAGACGTATTTGTTCGCGGTCGGATCCGCAGTGAGTGAGTTCTTGTCATTGAGCACGTGCGGCGAGTTGGTGCGGATCAGCGTAACGGGAGGCTGCCACGTCGCGCCGTGGTCAGTGGAGCGGCTGACCAGCATTCCGCTATTTCGGGCTCCGAAAGGAGTCGTCGGCTGCGCAGGGTCCAGTACCAGAGAGAAAAAGAAGGCCGTTCCGTCTTGCGCGAAATCTACCCAGGGATCGGAAGCTCGCCGGAATTTGCCTGCGGTGCACGCAGTCACGCCGGACGGAATCGAATTGGACCAGGTTGTGCCCGCATCGCTCGAGGCGACGCCGACGAGCCCGCGTGAACCGCCGTCGTTCCAGCGATCCTGCTGGTGGCCGGCGAGGAGACGGGACGGGTCGGTCGGATCGACCGCAATCCATGGCTCAATCGAGGTCGCCGGATACAGGACGCTGCCGAATGCCGATTCCTGCGCATGCACCTGGTCGGCGGCACATCCGCTGAACGGGTCGCCCGCGGCTACCTGGACGAGCGATCCGAGTGTTTGCGCGTTCGCGCCTGGGCCGATCGAGCACGCGAGCGCAATGACCCCGCCGCCTGCCACGCCCTGGAAAGCAAACCGGGATAAGCACCTGATATTGATTTTCATTCTGAGCCTCGCGAAAAAGGGAAAACGCCTGTGGACTTTCCGGCTGTCCGTCACCGGAGCCATGACTTTCATATCGTGATCTTCCGGTACATGTGAAACCGACTTGCCCCCACCGCAAAACCAACGCTTGCTACCGTCCGCGTAAACATGCAGCGAAGATGCCACTACCAAAACACACTAGGTCGCTGTAGGCGCATTTGTGTGAAAAAAACATTACGGATTCCGATTCATCACGCGGCGCCCTCACTAATATTGGCTTGGTACGAGGATTGCAGATCCACGGTCAAATCATGTATACGCTTGCAGAAGCATGGTGACGGAACTCCATGGGAGCCATAGACGACTGCGTGTTCGACGGCTCAGTTCTTTCAAACATCGTCGTTTTATTCGGAATGCTTATTTACCTGAAATGAGAATGATCGCGCTTCCACAAGCGTCACAAAGGAAGCGTTTCACGATATTCCCGGCGTGCTTCTGGACGAGATGGAGGACCTTATCCGGCACATGTCCCAAGCGCAGATCGATGCGAGTGACATCATCGACCAGGCCGGCAAGCCAAGCGCGCAGCTCGACGGCATGGGTCGTGTCTATTGCGCTGACTGCGAGGTCGCACCCGCATCGCCTTGCGACGACTCAATGGAGTTGGTGAGCGTCCCTTATCTGCAGGAGAATCGTGCAAGCAATCAGGAGTATCGTGCTAACACGTATCCGACGCGCGTGCCATGCTAGGTAGCTAGCCACCACAGGAGGGCAATATGCTGAACACGCGCAAGCTTGGACGTGAAGGACTCGCCGTTTCGGAGATCGGGCTGGGATGCATGGGGATGTCCTACGCCTACGGCACGCCCGACGACGCCGAGTCGATCGCCACGATTCATCGGGCGATCGAGCTCGGTTGCACATTCCTCGATACCGCTGAGATCTATGGTCCTTTCGCCAACGAGGAACTGCTCGGACGCGCGCTAAAAGGGCGTCGTCACGCAGTGACGATCGCGACGAAATTCGGCTTCAAGATCGACAACGGCGTACGCGGCCTCGACAGCCGCCCCGAGCATATCAAGGAGGTGATCGACGCGTCGCTCGTCCGGTTGCAGACCGATCACATCGATCTGCTCTACCAGCATCGCGTGGATCCCGACGTGCCGATCGAGGACGTGGCGGGCGCGGTCAAGGACGCGATCGCCGCGGGCAAGGTTCGCTATTTCGGCTTGTCGGAAGCGAGCGTCGATACCATCCGGCGCGCCCATGCCGTGCAACCCGTCTCGGCCGTGCAAAGCGAGTATTCGCTGTTCGAGCGCGGCGTCGAAGACAAGGTGCTGCCGGCGCTGCGCGAACTGGGTATCGGCTTTGTTCCCTACAGTCCGCTTGGCCGGGGCTTCCTGACCGGCAACGCCAGGCGGGCGGAGGACCTTCCCGCCAACGACTGGCGGGCAGCCAACGATCCGCGCATACAGGGCAGCAACTTCGATACGAACGTCAAGCTCGCAGATTTCATCAAGGCCCTTGCCGACGAGAAGTCCGTGACACCGGGCCAGCTCGCGCTCGCCTGGCTGCTCAAGCAAGGTGACGATCTGGTGCCGATCCCCGGCACCAAACGGCGCCAATACCTCGAGGAAAACGTGAACGCAGCTTCAGTTCGGCTGACGCCGGCGGATCTGGATCACATTCGGAGTTTCCTTGCCGGACACCAGACCGCGGGCACACGTTACCTGCCGCCCATGCTGTCGCATCTCGACCGCTAGCGCACGCCAATCACCATCGAGTTCTGCCCGCCCAGCGGTTCGACCCTGATCTCCCGAAAGCCAGCCTCGGTCATCCATTCGCGGCACTGCCTGGCGGTATAGTCGAAACCGCCGGGCGTCTCGACCAGCATGTTCAGACTCATGAGCAAGCCGAACGCATTGCGCCTGCGCTCGTCGTCGATCATCGCGTCGTAGACGATCAGACATCCGCCGGCGGGCAACGCCTGATAACTCCTCGCGAGCAGTTCGCGCTTCTGTTCGAGATTCCAGTCGTGCAGAATGTGTCCCATCACCATAACGTCGGCTGAAGGCAAGGCGTCCACGAAGAAGTCGCCCGGATGAAAGCGAATTCGATCCTCTAGCGCGTTCGCCGCGATGTAGTCGTTGAATACCGGAGCGACGGCGGGCAGATCGAACCCGATTCCCGCAAGATGCTCGTGCGTACGCGCAATCTCCGCCACGAGGGCGCCCTGCGCGGTCCCGACGTCGACGACCGAGCGATAGTTCTGCCAGGGAAACTTTTGCGCAATCTCCTTTGCCAGATCCATGCTGACACCGCTCATTGCGCCCAGAAACTCACGGAGTCCGCGTTCGTCACGATAGATTGCATCGAACGGGTTACCGCCCTCCTTTGCTTCGTTCTGCGGGAGCCCCGTGCGCAATGCTTCGGTCAACGAGCCCCAGAACGGATATAAGCGGTTGTTAGCCATGAGCAAAAATCCGGCGATACAACCCGGCCTGGATCTGTCCAGAAATGCATCGGCCTCGGCGGTATTCCGGTACAGCCCGTCGTCTCGATCCAGGACCCCTAGCGCGACCAGAGCGTCGAGGAAGTCGTGTGCCGATCTCGGATGCAACTGCATTTGATCCATCAGTTGTGTTGCTGTGCGCGGACCCCTTCCCAGAACGGTGAACAGGTCGAGTTCGACCGCGGAGAGCAGCGTCTTCGAGGCCCAGAAACCCATGGCCAGCTGAAGCAGCTTTTGTGGGGAGGCGGCAGATGCGTTCGCGGTTTCAGACGTCAAGGTGCTCAATTGCGTTTCCATTGTCTTGTTTCCTTTCGCAGAGATAGCAAGTTTCTCGATGGCTTTGCTTTGCTACACGAATCGTCTTTGCGTCAACAGAACACCTTGCGGGCGAAGACTATTCCGCGCTTACCTCATCTTCAGGCGGCTGGAAGCGCACGGCGTCTGAAAGAGTGCTTTGCTTCGGCAAGACCTCGACATGCCGCCTTCGAGCCTTCCGGAGCCGAATCGAGTGTATATACGGGAAAGTGAGCCATGATTTTTCCTTGGGAGTCGGACGCATGCATCAAGGGGCGATGACACGACAAACAAAGAGTAGTGATGCGCCGCAGCCTCGCCAATTACATGGGGTGTAATACAAAATAGTCGTTCAGGCATCCGGCGAAGGCAACCACGCCTCCAGCGAAAACGGAGAATCGAACCGTGCCACACCTGGGCATTGCGATCATTGTGTTTGCATGCGTGTTTAGCTGCGCCCTGCTCGGCCTGTATCTGCATACCATGCTGCCAGCGCATCATCTCGGCGACGAATCGGTCAGCGTCATTAAGCTGACGATTGGATTGATAGCCACCATGGCCGCATTGGTGCTCGGGCTGCTGATCTCGTCGGCGAAAAACTCATTCGATGCCGCGAACGCCGCGGTCGTACGCGACGCCACCGAAATCATTCTGCTCGATCGCACACTCGCCCAGTACGGTCCAGAGACGCAGGAGATCCGGGTCTTGCTGAAGCAGGGCGTCGCCACTGGCATCCAGAAGATCACCTCCGGCGATCCGGCTCAGCTGGCAAGCATGCGCAGCCCCGAGGAGCTTAAACGCGGGGAAAATATTCAACGCCGGTTGGCGCAACTGTCACCGAACAGTGAAACGCAACGCCGGCTACAGGCGCGCGCCATTCAGATCGCCGGCGACGTCCTGGCGATGCGCGAGCTTGCACTGCTGCAGGCGGCAGGCTCGACCCCGATGCCGCTGCTGCTCACGCTCGTGTTGTGGCTGTGCATCATCTTCGGCTCGTTTGGGCTGTTCACCTCACCCAACACGACGGTCGTCATCACGTTCTTTCTGGGCGCGATATCCACCTCTATCGCCATTTTTTTGATTCTGGAAATGAACACGCCGCTCGGCGGCATCGTCGCTGTCTCCCTCGCGCCCGTGCATGAGGCGCTCTCCATACTCGGACAGTAGTCGCCGCAGTACCGCCTGGAAATTTGCCGACGCGAACAGCCCTCCCGGCAACCCGCTCGCGCCTGCTTACGCGCCATCCGGGGCCACCTGCTCCTCACGCGCGTACTGCGTAGGCGGCCGGCCGACGTGCCGCGTAAAGGCAACGCTGAACGTGCTGGCCGAGCTGTAGCCGACAAGTTGCGCAATCTCGGCGATACGGCCGTGATTGCGACGCAACAGGTCCTTCGCGAGCGCCATGCGCCAGGTCAGCAAGTATTCCATCGGCGCGACGCCGACTGCGCGGCTGAAGCGTTCGAAAAACGTCGAACGTGAGAGCGCGGCCTCCTTCGCGAGCGCGGCAACCGTCCACGGCTTCGTCGGGTGCTCGTGCATCTCCCGGATCGCGGCCGCGAGGCGGCTGTCGGAGAGTCCGCGCACGAGCCCCGGTGGCGCATACGTTCCCGCCGTGGATCGCAGTGCTTCGATGAGCAGCACTTCCAGCAGGCGAGAGAGCACCACTTCACGCGCAGGCCGCTGCGCTCTCGATTCCTCGCGCACGAGCTTGACGAGTGTGGCCAGCCGTTCCTGGCCGCGGACATGCACGAGTTGCGGCAGCAGCGAAACCAGCAAAGATGAATCCGGCGACCCGAAGCTGCAGTGGCCCGCCACCATGCGCGAATCGACCGGGTGGTCCGCGGCGCCGATTCTGAATTCATTGTTGCCCAGCGCGACGGGCGTCACTGGCTCGACGTCCGGCGGGGGAGGCTCGAGGCTGCTCACCTCGATGCCATAGGACGCAGGAATCAGGACGAAGTCGCCGGCCACGAGTTCGAGCGGCGCGTGATCGTCGATCGTGATGCAGCACCCGCCATCGAGGATGACGCAATAGAAAGGCTCGCCCGCACCCGAACGACTGATGCGCCAGGGGCCGGCGCCGAGGACGAGTTTGGAGAAGCGCGCACTCGGCTGCAGCAGCGTCACGACTTCAGCCAACGGATCGATCATGGCCGGACTCCTGCAAACGAAATTCGGACCTTTGATTGTAGCAAGTACGGTCTGCGCGATCTATCGTATGGACACACGCAAACCAAAGGAGATTCCATGCAAACCGTGCTGATCACCGGCTGCTCGTCCGGCTTCGGGCTCGAGATCGCCCGCTACTTCCTGGCCCGTGACTGGCGGGTCGTCGCCACGATGCGTACGCCGCGTGACGACGTGCTGCCGCCTTCGGAACATCTGCGCGTGCTGGCGCTCGACGTCACGAAGCCGGAAAGCATACGCGCGGCCGTCATGGCTGCGGGCCCGATCGACGTCCTCGTCAACAATGCGGGCTTTGGCGCGGCGTCCCCGGCTGAGCTTGTTCCGATCGACGCCGTGCGCGAGGTCTTCGAGACCAACACGTTCGGCACGATCGCGGTGACGCAAGCCGTGCTGCCCCAGTTCCGCGCGCGCAAGGCCGGCGTCGTCGTGAACGTTACGTCGAGCGTGACGCTGAAGGCGCTGCCGCTGATCGGCGCGTACCGCGCGAGCAAGGCGGCGGTGAACGCGTTCACCGAGTCGATGGCGCTCGAACTCGAACCGTTCGGCGTGCGAGTGCGCCTCGTGCTACCAGGCCGTTCGCTGGAGACGCGCTTTGGAGAGAACGCGCGTGCCCACATCCACGGCTTCGACAATGAGGCCTATGCGGGTCTCGTCAAAGAAGTCATCGCGCGTCTGGAGGACACGGCGTCCCCGCTCACCCAGGCACAGGACGTCGCCGAAGCCGTGTGGCGCGCGGCGACCGATCCCTCGACTCCGATGCACATTCCCGCCGGTGCCGATGCACAGGCGTGGGCAGCTGAGGCGAGCTAATCAACACCAGGAGATTTGCATGCAGGACAATGTCATCGCGCTCGTCACCGGCGCCAATCAGGGAATCGGTCTGCAGATCGCGAAGGATCTCGCGTCACACGGCCTCACGGTGCTCGTCGGGTCGCGCAATTTCGAACGCGGTGAGGCCGCGGCCAGGGAGATTGGGCCGAACGCGCGTGCGCTCCAGCTCGACGTGACGGATCAGGCTTCGATCGCCGCCGCCGCGCAGCGCATTCGCGACGAGCATGGCCGCCTCGACGTGCTCGTCAACAACGCCGCGATTTCGAGCACGAACCGGCAGCCCGGCCAGTCCGTGGAGGACTTCGCGAAGACCACCCGCCCGAGCAATGTCTCTTTCGACGAAATGCGCGCGGTGTGGGACACCAACGTGTTCGGCGTGCTGGCCGTTTATCAGGCGATGCTGCCGCTCCTGCGCAAATCGATGGCCGCCTGCATCCTCAACGTGTCGAGTGGTGTGGGATCGCTCACGACAAACTCGGACCCTGCGTTCCCGTGGCGCTCGATCTTCGGTCCGGTGTACCCCGCGTCCAAGACGGCGCTCAACGCATTGACCGTTGCCATGGCGATCGAACTGGAACCGGAGGGCATCAGGGTCAACGCCGTTTCGCCGGGCTACACGCGCACGAACCTGAACGGCTTCACCGGCACGGAGACCGTCGAGGAAGGTGCCCGCGAAGCGGTACGCGTCATTCTGCTGGGTCCGAACGGCCCGTCGGGGACATTCACCCGCTGGGAAAATCAGACGATTCCGTGGTGAACGAGGGGCCGCCGCTGAAGCACCCTCATTAAAAGCGACGCGGCCGATCTAGCCCAGACTGCAGCGCACCGCAAGATTCCCTAATTTTGTTGTTGCGCCGTGTCGACACGAAGCGCCGCTATTTTTTTCGGCTAGATGAATGTCACACAGCTTGAGTAATCTGGCTATGCGCCTGCACACGGAATAGCCCCCGTCAGGTGCCCCCCTCGGCCGCGTCCCTGTATGCGGCTTTTTTTATGCACTGCAAACATTTGAGGCGGCTTTCAAAAGGCACACCACTTTCTTGCGGGCAGCATGGCGCATGAAAAGGGGTACTATGAAAGTGCTGTCGAACGCCAGGCCTCGCCGCGCCTGAGCGTGTAACGTCTCCTTACCATGGGGGCCCGCCATGATCCAGTATCACTCCACTCCCGATTCGCCCGTCGTCGAAATCACCGTCGAAGGCAAAATCACCGACCACGATTTGCGCGAAGCCATCGAGCGCATGCGTGGCGATCTTGAACTGAACGGGAAAACCCGTGTGCTCGAACGCATCGAGCATTTCAGCGGTATCGAGCCAAAGGCGCTGTGGACCGACATGACGCTAGGCGTGTCCGTCGCCCGCAAGGTCACGCGCGCCGCGGTGGTGGCCGATGCGGCCTGGATTCGCGCCTCGATGCATTTGGCGCGATTCTTTACCAAGGCTGAAATCAAGGCGTTCCACGTCAACGAGCTGGAACAGGCGCGTGCCTGGATCAACGCGTGAACGTCGCCTGCAACCGCACGCTTCGGACGGTGGGCGGCGAGGAGCCGCCCACTGTTCCCCAACGTCGGATTGACTGATTTCGCAGTCACGATGCGTTTCGCCTTCATGGCAGCAGGCAGCGCCGTATCGAGGACGGCGTGGACACAATTTATTCCGGCAGATCGACGAAGGGTCGCCAAGTACCGCCAAGCCCCCTGCGCGTAGCGCCTATCGACAGAACCGCAAAATCGCATCGGCAACGTCCTTTGGCGCTTCGCGCTGCGGGAAGTGGCCTACGCCATCGAGTACCTTCCTCTCATACCGTCCAACGAACAACGACTCCCGCCCGCTGGAACTATCGGGATGGTTGCAGGTGTCCGCGCCGCCGTGCAGCACCAACGTTGCGACCGACAGCCTCGGCGCGGGATTCAGACGCGCCTCATCCTCGGCATAGGCAGGGTCGCCGTCGACAAAGCCCCAACGGTGCCGGTAGCTATGAAGCACGACCTCTGCCCAATCGTCGCCCTCGAATGCCTGCGCCGCTTCGTCGAAGTCGGCCGGCGCATACCAGCCAGCCGGCGCCCAGGTATCCCACATCTGCCGGGCGAAAGCCTCACGTTCGTCCCGCACCACGCGAGCGCCTCGCGGCGTCGCCATGAACCAGTGGTACCAGTAATTGCGCACCTGCTGCAGGGTCAGCATCTGGTTCGGATCATTGGTACCGTATCCCACCGATAGCATCACCAGATGAGAAGCCACGCCGTCACGCAGGCCGCACGCATTCGCGACCGCGCGTGCGCCCCAATCATGGCCGACCAATACCGGCTGCTCAACGCCCAGCACGGCGAGAAAATCCAGAAGATCGCGGCCCAGCGCGGACAACTGGCCGCTGCGCGGCGTGGCCGTATCGCGGAAGCGGGTGGGTGCGAAGCCCCGCAGCGCCGGCGCGAGAACGCGGTAACCCGCATCGGCCAGAATGGGCGCGACGTTCTTCCAGGACTGGGGGCTGTCCGGCCAGCCGTGCACCAGCACCGCTGTGCGCGCCCCCTGCGGGTTCCATTCGAGCCAGGCGATGTCGAGCCGCCCGGTGGCGGCATGCTGGTAGGTGTTCATCGTGTTCCTCGTGCAAACAGGGAAGTCCCACGATAGCTCGACGCCTCGTGCCGATTGGTGAATAATCACTAATCATTGGTGATTTTTCGCGTTGAATGATCTGATGGACACGCTGCCCACTGCCGACGGTGTTCCGCTCGATACCGTGTTGCTGCGCACTTTTTTCGAAGTCGTGGACAGCGGCAGCTTTGCCACGGCCGCCGAGCGTCTGGCGCTGACCCCTTCGGCCGTGAGCGGACATATCAAGCGCCTCGAACAGATCGTCGGTGTCGGACTACTGACACGCACGACTCGCCACCTGGAATTGACGCAAGCCGGCGACACCTTGTACGCCTACGGCCGAAACATCCTGGATCTGGAACGCGAAGTCCGCGCGAAACTACGCGGTACGCCGCTGCGCGGGCTGCTGCGAGTCGGTGCATCGGAAGATTTCGCGGGCGCGTGGCTGCCCCAGGTGTTGCAGCGTTTTCGCCGCCAGCATCCCGAAGCGACAATCGACCTGAGAGTCGGCATCACGGCCGATCTGTTGCGTCAGCAGGAGCGCGGCCGTCTGGATCTCGTGTTCGGCAAGCAATGCAGCCGTGTCGGCAAAGGCGGCACGCTGCTGTGGGAAGAGCCGCTAGTCTGGGCCTACGCGGAAGATGCGGATCTGGATCTCGACCAGCCGCTGCCGCTGGCCGCTTTCCCCGATCCCTGCATTTATCGCGAGTCGGCGATCACCGCACTGAACAAAGCCGGTCGAGCGTGGCGCCTGGTGTTCGAGAGCAGCAGCATGGCGGGCTGCCTGTCGGCGGCGAGATCGGGTTTCGCAGTGACGGTCATCGCCGATAGTCAGCGAGTCGATGGCTTGCGCTTGCTGGGTCGCAAGGAAGGACTGCCCGCGTTGCCAGTTGCGCGTTTCTACGCGTTTCCTCGTACCGACTCGCCGGCCTGCGCGGCTTTGATCGATGCTGCATGCCGCGCAGGCCAGCAGGGCCGCTTCAGCCCACGCGCACTTCGCGGGTGATCAGTCGAGCCCGCCCTGGCACAAATACTTGATGCTCAGGTAGTCGTCGAGGCCGTACTTCGAGCCTTCGCGCCCATAGCCAGACTCCTTCACGCCGCCAAAAGGCGCCGCCTCGCTGGCCACGGCGCCTTCATTGATGCCAACGATGCCGACTTCCAGTTTTCGCGCCACGCGATCGATCCGGCGCACGTCGTTCGTGTAGAAGTAAGCCGCGAGACCGAAAGGCGTGTCGTTTGCGATCCTGATGACCTCGTTCTCGTCCGTGAAGCGGAACAGCGGCGCGACAGGGCCGAACGTTTCCTCGCAGCACAGCACCATTGCGTCGGTCGCGTCGGCGAGCACGGTGGGCGCGTAATAGTTCGGCCCCAGCTCGGCGAGCCGCTTGCCGCCCGCTAGTGCGCGCGCGCCATTCGCCACGGCGTCCTCGACGTGCTTCGCGATCTTCTCGATCGCACGCTCGTTGATCATCGGACCGATCTGCGCCTTCGGGTCCGTTGCGGGTCCCACGTGAAGCGCTGCGACGCGCTTCGCCAGCAGATCGCCAAATCGTTCGTACACCGATTCATGCACGTAGATGCGGTTGGGGCACACGCAGGTCTGCCCGCCGTTGCGGAACTTGGCCGCCATCAAGCCGTTGACGGCTGCCTCGAGGTCGGCGTCCTCGAACACGATAAACGGCGCGTTGCCGCCCAGTTCCAGCGAGAGCTTCTTGAGCGTGGCTGCCGATTCGCGCGCCAGATGCTTGCCCACTGCGGTCGAGCCTGTGAAGGTGATCTTGCGCACGCGGTCGTCGGCGAGCCAGTCGGCAACAGCGGCGATCCCTTTGTCCCGCGCGGCCGAGATCATGTTGAGCACGCCGTCGGGCAAGCCCGCTTCCTGCGCGAGCGCGGCCAGTGCGAGCGCCGTAAGTGGCGTGTCCTCGGCGGGCTTAGCCACGACTGTGCAGCCTGCAGCGAGCGCCGGTGCGATCTTGCGCGCGATCATTGCGAGCGGGAAGTTCCACGGCGTGATCGCGGCGACCACGCCAATCGGCTCCTTGATCGCGCTCATGCGCTTGCCGCGCTGTGTCTGCGGAATGATGTCGCCGTAGACCTTGGTCGCCTCTTCGGCAAACCATGCGACGTACGACGCACCATACGCAACCTCGCCGCGCGCCTCCGCAAGCGGCTTGCCCTGCTCCATCGACATGAGGCGCGCGAGGTCCTCGGTGTTCTCGACAATGAGCGCGTGCCAACGGTTGAGCACGTGCGCCCGCTCGCGGGGCAGCCTGTCGCGCCAGGCGGGCAAGGCGCGGCTCGCCGCGTCCGTCGCCGCGCGGGCGTCGGCGGCGCTGCTGCTGGCCACCTGCGCGAGCGTGCCCTGCGTCGCCGGATTCGTCACGGCGTAACGGTTGCCTCCGGCGGCGGCGATCCACTTGCCGTCGATGAAATTATCCTGTCGAAGCAGTTCGCCTCGCGTCAACTCCAAACTCACTGCGTGCTCCTTTCTACAAGGGATGTCGTGATCCGTTAAACCGTCGCGACGGGTGTGACCGGCGAACCGAACGCGCGCGGCATTAGCCCGCCGTGCGCACGTCCGCGAAATCGCGCGCGAGCTTGCGCGCCGCGTTCGCGAACATCAGGATGTCCACGCCGGTCGCGACAAACGTGCAGCCGAGCTCCAGGTAGTGACGCGCGAGCGCCGGGTCGGACGTGAGTGTGCCCGCCGCCTTGCCCGACGCGACGATCGTGCGGATCGCGTTGTCGATCGCCTGCTGCACTTCGGGATGCGTGGCCTTGCCGCGATGGCCCATCGAGGCCGCGAGATCGGCCGGTCCGATGAACACGCCGTCCACGCCGTCCACCGCGCAGATCGATTCGAGGTTGCCCAGCGCCGTCGCCGTTTCGGCTTGCACGAGCAGGCACACTTCGTCATCCGAAATATCTAGATAATCGGTCCGTAGACTCCAGCGCGACGCACGGCCCACGGCGCTGCCCACGCCGCGAATGCCATGCGGCGGATAGCGCACGGCGGCGACGAGCGCGCGTGCTTCTTCGGCGGTATCGACCATCGGCACAAGCAGGTTGCGCGCGCCGATATCGAGCAGCCGCTTGAGCAGCGCCGGATCGCCGTTCACGGGGCGAACGACCGGCTCGGCCGGGTACGCCGCCACGGCCTGCAATTGCGCGAGGATCGTGCGCAGTTCGTTGGGTGCGTGCTCGCTGTCGATGAGGAGCCAGTCGAAATCGGCCGTCGCGCTCACTTCGGCGAGATACGGATCGGCCATGGAAAGCCAGAAGCCGACTTGCTTCCTGCGCGCGGCGAGCGCGGCTTTGAACGGATTAAGCCCTGACGTCTGCGGGTTCATGAATGCGTGTCTCCTGTGAGGGGTCGCCGAATTGAATGGGTTCCACCTTCCCGAGGAGGAACAGATAGTTGAGGATCGCTATGCCGATCAGCGCCGCCGAGAACAGCAGCGCGGCAACGAACGAGCCGGTCGCGCCGACGATGGCGCCCGTGACGATCGGGCCGACCACACCGCCGAGATTCGACACCGTGTTTTGCAGCCCCGCGATCATCGAAACCGCATTGGGCGGCGCGACGTCGCCGGGCAGCGCCCACACCTGCGAGGCCGCGACCGTCGTGCCGGACTTCGCGATGCACAGCAGCAGCACCGCCACGAGCGCCGAATGCGCGAACGCCGCGAAGCCGATGCTCGACGCCATCACGAGCCCGATCACGAGAAAGAGCTTGCGCGTTGCCGTGAGAGAAAGCTTGCCGCTCGCGAAGACGCGATCCGACGCCCAGCCCGCGAAAATCTCGACGACGATCGACACGAGCAGCGGCAACGAGGCCATCCAGCCCATTTGCAGCACGCTCATGCCGCGTTCCTTCATCAAATACGTGGGCAGCCACGTGATGAAGAAGTACGAGTTGTAATTGATCATGAAAAAGCCGATGCACATCGCCCACACATTGCGGTGCGCAAGCAGCTTGCGCCACGGCGGACGCACGGGCGGCTGCGCGCTGTGCACGCCTTTATCGCTTTCGATGTGCGCGAGTTCCGCCGCATTCACGCGCCGATGATCGGCGGGTGAATCGGTGAAGCTCACTAGCCACACGACGAACCACACAACGCCGAGCAGGCCCGTGAGCACGAAGGTCATCTTCCAGTCGAATGCGGCCAGCATCCACGCGATCAGCGGCAAGGCAATCGCGCCGCCCAGCTTCGAGCCGCTGTCGAAGATGCCCGCGACGGTCGCGCGTTCCTTGCGCGGAAACCAGCGCGTGGCGATACCGGCGTTGCTCGGGTACGCACCCGCCTCGCCCACGCCCAGCGCCACGCGCAACGCGACGAGCGAGCGAAAGCCGCTCGCGAGGCCCGTCATCGCGGTCGCGAGCGACCACCAGAGCACCGCGAAACCCAGCACTTTCTTCTGGCCCAGGCGATCGGCGAGCAAGCCCGCGGGCAATTGCAACAGCGCATACGACCAGAAGAACGCCGACATGACGATGCCCATCTGCATCGCGTCGAGATGAAACTCCGACTGAATTTTCGGGGCTGCCGCCGAGAGCACCGTGCGATCGATATAGTTGATCGCGATGGCGGCCCACATGAGGCCCGCGACCCACCAGCGCATCTTCGATCGGCCATGCCGTTGTGCAGATTCGAGCATCTGCTGTCTCCCTTCCTGTTCTATTGATACCGATTCGAGGCGCGCAGTTACGCGCCTTCAGCTCACGATGCCCATGTGCCAAGGCACGAATTCGTTGTCGCCGAGTCCGAGCAGTTCGCTCTTCGTGCGCTCGCCGGAAGCCGCGCGAACTATCAGATCGAAGATGTCCTGACCCATTTCCTCGATCGTGCGTTCGCCGTCGATCACGAGACCGCAGTTGATGTCCATGTCCTCTTCGAGGCGCGTGAACATAGGTGTGTTGCTCGCGAGCTTGAGCGTCGGCGCGGGCTTCGAGCCGAACATGGAGCCGCGCCCCGTCGTGAAGCAGATCAGGTTCGCGCCGCTCGCGATCTGCCCCGTCACCGCGACGGGATCATAGCCGGGCGAGTCCATGAACACGAAGCCCGCGCGATCGATCGGTTCTGCGTATTCGTACACGGCCTGCAGCGGCGTCGTGCCGCCCTTCATCGCGGAACCGAGCGACTTTTCGAAGATGTTGGCGAGACCGCCCTGCTGGTTGCCCGGCCCGACCACGCCGTTGAACTGACCATTCTGGCCGCGCGTATAGCGCTCCCACCACGCGAGCCGGTCGAGCAGCTTCTGGCCGACTTCGGGCGACACGGCGCGGCGGGTGAGCATGTATTCGACGCCATGAATCTCGGGCGTTTCGGAGAGGATCGCGGTGCCGCCGTGCCGCACGAGCAGGTCCATCGCCGCGCCCAGCGCCGGATTCGCGGTGATGCCCGAGAAGCCGTCCGAGCCGCCGCATTCGAGACCGATCTTCAGATGGCTGACGGGCACCGGCGTACGGACGATGTCGTTTGCGGCAGGCAGCATGTCCTGCACGGCCTGGATGCCGGCTTCGATCGTCGCGCGCGTGCCGCCCGTGTCCTGCATCACCAGCGCGTGCACGGCCTTGCCCGTCTCCAACCCTTGCGAGTCGAGCAGATCGCCGACCTGGTTGCGCTCGCAACCCAGTCCGACGATGAGCACGCCGCCCAGGTTAGGATGACGCGCGTAGCCCGCAATGGTGCGGCGGAGCACGTCGAAGTGCTCGCTCGGCGAGGACATGCCGCAACCGCTGGTTTGCGCGAACGCGACCACGCCGTCGACATTGGGATAATCGCGCAGGCGTTCGGGCGTGAAGTAATCGGCGATATGGCGAATGACCGTGGCCGAACAATTGACCGACGCGATGATGCCGACGAAGTTGCGCGTGGCGACGCGGCCGTCGGGCCGCACGATGCCGTTGAACGTCGCGCGCTGCTCGGGCGCAACGTAATCGACTGGCTTTACGTCGAGACCGAAGCCTGGATCGCGGTCGAAATCGACGAGCGTGATGTTGTGCGTGTGAACGTGGTCGCCGGGCTCGATGTCGCGCGCGGCCACCCCGATCACGGTGTCGTACTTGCGGATGGGCTCGCCCGACGCAATGCGCCGCGCCGCCACCTTGTGGCCCGCGGCGACCTGCGCGCGCAGGCGAATCGCTTCGCCTTCGATCAGGACTTGATGCCCGATCGTCAGCGGCTCGCGCGCGATCAGGACGTTGTCGTTTGGGTTGAGCCGGATCAACGGCCCGCTATAGGACTTGTTGGACTGGAGCATTCGCCTGTCTCCGCTGACGATCCGGACGGCGCGCAGGGGCACCTGCTCCGGTCCCATGCGAGATGGTTGCTGGCGGCGCCGGGAAACGCGCTGCCTATCGTTCTGGAACAAAGTTACCGGTTAATGTAACCGGTAACATAGATGCCATCGTAGTACAGTTTTGGGATAATTGCCAACACCTTTTTGCAGCAGGAGCGCCCGCGCCCGTGACCAAGACCTCGACAGAATTCGCCCCGCCCGCCACCGGGACCGCGTCGCGGCGTGCCCGCAAGAACACCGGCCGGGTCACGCTCAGCGATCTGGCCCGTCTGACCGGGGTCACGAAGGTCACGGTTTCGCGCGCCCTCAACAACCCCGAGCTCGTTTCGGTCGAAACGTTGGAGCGCGTGCGCGAGGCCGTGCGGCAAACTGGCTACACGCCCGACCTGATCGCGGGCTCGCTCGCCTCGAATCGCAGCCACCTCGTCGTCGCGCTGATCCCGGCGATGGCGGGCAGCGTGTTCCAGGAAACCGTCGCGGCCCTGACCGCAGAGCTGGAGACGGCCGGCTATCAGTTGCTGCTCGGCCAGAGCGGCTACGACGAATCGCGCGAAGAGGCGCTGCTCGACGCCATCATCGGCCGGCGTCCGGCCGGCATCGTGCTCACCGGCGTGATCCACTCGGAGGCGTCGCGGCAGAAACTGCGCGCGGCCGGCATTCCCGTGGTCGAAACGTGGGACATCACGCGCTCGCCGCTCGACATGCTGATCGGTTTCTCGCACACGCGCGTGGGCGAAGCGGCTGCGCGCTACCTGCGTGAGCGCGGCGCGCGGCATCCGGCCATCGTCACCCCGGGCGACCGCCGGGCGAAGCTGCGCGCCGACGCCTTCATCGAAGCCTTCGGCAGCGAGCGCGAGATTCCCGTGGCCGCCGTGCCCTCACCCGCGCATCTCGGCGACGGACGACGCGCGTTCGCAAAGCTGCTCGACGACCATCCGCAGATCGATGCAATCTTCTGCGGCGCCGACATCATGGCGCTCGGCGTGCTCATGGAAGCCCATGCGCGCAAGCTCGACGTGCCGGGACGCCTCAGGGTGATTGGCTACGGCGACCAGAATTTCGCCGCCGACGCCGACCCGCCGCTCACGACGATTCGCATCGACGGCACGAAAATCGGCAAGCTGGCGGCGTCCATGCTGATCGAGAAAATCGAGACCGGCACGAGCAAGCGCGCGAAAGTGGACGTCGGTTTCACGCTGATCGAGCGCGGCTCGGCCTGAGATTCGTCGTCTCGCGATGGCTACGCAAAAAGGCCTCGCAAACATCGCGAGGCCTTTTGCTTTTAGCGCCTGAAAGCGCGCTCAGAACTTCGTGCGGATGCCCGTGAACACGTCGACCTGGCGATTCGTGGACGATGCGCCGCCCGCATAGGCGATCGCCGCGATCCGGCTGTAAGTCGAACCCACGCGCGTCGACGCGTCGCCGGCCGCGAGTTGATACGTGCCCGAAAGGTAGACGTCCGTGCGCTTCGAGAGCGCGTAATCCACGCCCAGCGTGAACTGATGCCACTTCGGCTTGAGCGTCGCGCCGCCCGTGCCCGGCAGACCGTTCGCGCGGCCGTCGGTGAACGTGTACACGCCGATCAGCGTCGTGGCCGGCGTGAGCAGGTAGCGCAGGTTCGCGTCGTAGTTGTTGAACTTGCGCGTGGAACCGTCGTTGTAGTTGAGTTCGGTGTGGCTGAACGCAAAGCCCGCAATCGCGCTGCCGATCTTGTAGTTCGCGCCGGCCACCGCAATCTGCTGACGGGCTACGCCGCCGTCGAGCCCGTAGAAGAATCCGCCGCTGTAGTCGTCGCCGGTCGTGCTCGACGCGCCGCCGATCGCGCCGCTCGTGTTGGTCGTCGTGTTCGGATGATCGAGCAGCACGTAGCCGCCGCCGATCGAGAGCGGTCCGTTCACGTAATTCGCGGCGACGCCCCAGGCGCGATTGTTGCCGAAGCCTTGCCCGGCCGAGCCGCTCGCCTGGTTGCTGAACGCGTACATGCCGTCGACAGTGAAGCCCGCGATGGTGTCGCTGCGGAACTTCAACGCGTTGTTGATGCGGAACGTCTGGTTCAGGTTGTCGTTGTCGCCCACGTGGGTGGACGGCGACCACGTGCCCGGACCTGCGTACTGCGCAACGAGATCCGCCAGCGGTTCATACTGGCGGCCGAGCGTGAACGTGCCGATGCCGCTCTTCGCAATGCCTACGAACGCGCTGCGGCCGAACAAACGCCCGCCTTGCGCGGCCGTGCCGTCGCTGGGCTTGAAACCGCCTTCGAGCGTAAACACCGCGCTCAATCCACCGCCGAGATCCTCGTTGCCTTTCAGGCCCCACCGGCTGCCGCTCAGGCGGCCGCTCGTCAGCTGGAACGCCGAGCCGCCCTTGATGTTGTTGACGTAGCCAATACCGGCATCGACGAGACCATACAGCGTGACGGAACTCTGGGCCTGCGCCACGACGGGTGCGACGGACAAAAGCCCGGCCGCTGCGAAAAGTGCTTTTTTCATACAGGTGACCTGTCTGGTTTTAATATTTACAGGAGTACTACGCATTCCGGCTTGAAAGGAATTAGCGGGAATTTTTCCATCGACAAAACGAGGGCCGAACCGGTGGATTTACGGGGCGTTGCTGTACTCGCGCGCCTGCGGCTGCGTCGAGGCACCGTCGAGACGAATCGGCTCGACCTTGCCCAGCAGGAACAGATAGTTGATGATCGCCACGCCGATCAGCGCCGACGACACCACGAGCGCGGGCACGAACGAACCCGTCGCGCCGACGATCGCGCCCGTCACGATCGGGCCAACCACACCGCCGATGTTCGATACCGTGTTCTGGACGCCCGCAACCATCGACACGGCGTTGCGCGGTGCGACGTCAGCTGGGAGCGCCCAGACCTGCGAAGCCGCCACGGTCGTGCCCGACTTAGCAATGCATAAGAGCAGCACCGCAACGGCGGCCGAATCGGCGAACGCGGCGAAACCAATGCTCGATGCCATCAGCAAGCCGATCACGAGAAAGAGCTTGCGCGTGGCGGTGAGCGAAAGCTTGCCCGAGGCAAACACGCGATCCGAGGCCCAACCCGCGAAAATCTCCATCACGATCGAGGCGAGCAGCGGCAGCGACGCCATCCAGCCCATTTCCATCATCGTCATGCCACGCGCCTTCACGAGATACGTGGGCAGCCACGTGATGAAGAAGTACGAGTTGTAGTTGATCATGAAGAAGCCGATACACATCGCCCAGATGTTGCGATGCGCGAGCAGCTTGCGCAGCGGCGGCCTCGCCGCCCGGTCGCTTTGCTCCGCCAGCAAATCGCTCTCGATGTGCGCGAGTTCCTCGGAATTGACCCGCTTGTGGTCACGCGGCGAATCGCTGAACGTGAACTGCCACACGACGTACCAGATCAGGCCGAGCAATCCAGTCAGCGCGAAGGTGATCTTCCAGTCGAACGCCGTGAGCATCGCGGCGATGAGCGGCAGCGCAATGGCGCCGCCGAGCTTCGAACCGCTGTCGAAAATGCCCGCGACCGTCGCGCGCTCGCTGCGCGGGAACCACTTCGACGCAATGCCCGCGTTGCTCGGATACGCGCCCGCCTCGCCCACGCCAAGCGCCACGCGCAACGCGACGAGCGATTTGATACCGTTCGCCACGCCCGTGGCCGCCGTCGCCAGCGACCACCAGAGCACCGCGAAACCCAGTACTTTCTTCTGGCCCAAACGATCGGCGAGAAACCCCGCGGGCAATTGCAGCAGCGCGTATGACCAGAAGAACGCCGACATGACGACACCCATTTCGACCGCGCTCAAATGGAATTGCGACTGGATGCGCGGCGCCGCCGCCGACAACACCGTGCGGTCGATGTAGTTGATCGCGATCGCCGCCCACATGAGGCCGGCAACCCACCAGCGAATCCTGGAACGGCTCCGCGCGTTGGTGGCGAGATGCATCTCGTGTCTCCTGTTCTATTAATAATGGTCGCTTCCGGCCGCGCCGGGGTGAATCCCGGCTTTGCCCGCCGCAATGTTACCGTTTACTGTAACCGGTAACATTCGGCGCAATCGTAGTATGTCCGCCGGAGAAATGCCAGCGTCTTTTCCTTGGGGTAATTGCGGATACCCGCCTTTCAATTCGCAAGGATTGCCTGCGTTGGCGAGTATGAAACGGCGGAGGACTGGCAAGCGGAACAGGTCGACTTGATATTCCCGCAGGCTCTCGTGCAGACAAGTTACGGACCTCGCGCCATCAACCCAGTATTCGGCGTGGATTTGTTCGTGTGACCAGTAGGAGTCTTAACTAAATTGCAGGCGTTCGCCGCGTGCAGCGAATCTGTCGATGCTTTCGGAGCCTGGCGCGCCCGACTTCTTAACTATACACCGCCCCTGACACGTTCCCAACCGTGCCTCACAGCCGTCTTGAAGCGTTCCCATCCACTTTCCGGATATCGCGACTCCCAGTTCGCGCGCGCACTCGCTTCCACGCCCTGCCAGTCTGACCCGCGAAACCGCTCGTCGCGTCCGAGCGTGGCGCCGTGTGAGTAGGCACGTCGATACTCGTCGAATGACGCACCCGTGTTCGCGTAATGTGCGTCGTAGTCCTTTTTAAATTCGCTGTCGTACGGGTGTGGGTCGTCATGCTGGGCGCCGAGACCGGGGTCGCCCATGAAGCCCGTCATTGGACGCTGGGCGTTTGCCGCGGCGGCGTTGCCGTCGGGCGCTTGCGCGGCGTGAGGCTGCTTCTCCCCTGCCGGGGTCGGCCCTCGCCCTGCCGCGGCAGGAGCACCCGGGGAAGGCGCCGGCCGCGCCGCCGATGCGGCCCGCGTGTCGCCTGGCCACCCGTGTGTGACTTCCAGCGGCTTGGCGCGTTCGCCGATCACGCCGCCGCCTGGATGCGCTGTGTGTTCCGGACCTTGCGCCTTCGCAGAACCCGTACGCCACGCATTGGCGCGCTCCTCGATGTCGGCAGCGCCCATGCGGCTCATCGTTTCAATCGCCTGATCGACCTGTGATTCAGAAACATCGACGCTGACTACCGTGCCACCGCGACGGATGAATTCCCTGTAATCCTCCGCATCGGATGGATACGCTCCCTTCGTGAAGATGCGCGTGAACAACTGTTCCAGTCGATCGAAGACTTTCTTGTGGTGGTGCGTATCGACAGCGCCCTGCACATAGACACGTGGCCCCTTTTCGCGGGGAGCATCAGCCGATATCGAGTAGATGGCAATATCCGCTTGGGCTATCCCAGCCTCGCCCAGTGCGCGCTGCGCCGAACTCGCATTCGCGTAGCTGTCGTACACGCCTAACACGGTTGGCCTCATGACTTTCCCCTCCGCAATTGCGCGCGGCGTCCTCGCCGCCTGTCGGCGCAAGCCGCATAACTCATGCCCGCGTTCGTCGTATAGACCGCCACGAAGAAGCTTGCACGCCTTGGATTGTAGGCCGTGACCGATATGCGCGTAACATGATCCGCGAGCTCGCACGAGATCGACAGTCGCATCGGAGAGATGCAGGTCGATCGACACCTCGGGGTAGAAGCCCGGCAGCAGCGGCGCGACCCAGCGCAGGCCGAACGACATCGGCACGGCCAGGCGCACCAGTCCGCGCGGCTGCATCGACATTTCGCGCGCCGCGCTTTATCGGCATCGCAGACGCAAGATCAGCTTGGGGCGGTATTGATCGGGTCAACTGTAATCTGCTCAAAGCGCGTCAGCGTCGCAACGCTACACACCATGATCTCGTACAAGTCGATTGCCAGCCCGGTCTCGATACCGCGCCGTTCAAGCCCGGATATCCGGCGCTCCTGCTCGGCCACCAGTTCGAAGGCGCGCGCAACGCGCTGATGCTGCCGATTCGCGATTGCCGATGTCATGCCCGATTTTCCCAACCAGTACGCGGCGCGATGCGACTTCGGGAGTTCGCTTGCGCTTCCACACTTCTTGCGCTCTGAAAGGCTCGCAAGGGCATCGAGAAGCAGGCTTGGGTCAAAAGGTTTGTGGAGAAAACCTTCGGCAACGATACCTGCGCGTGTGTCGTCTCCAGACATGAGAATGACTGAAACATCGCAAAACCGTGGGATAGCTCGCAACATCGATACGGCGTCCGGCCCTTCGAGAACAGGCATGTGGACGTCGGAGACAATCACCTCTGGCGTGGCGGCCAGGGCCGCCGAAACCGTTTCCAGGCCATTGCCGGCGGTCGCGACTTCATGGCCGGCGTCGCCCAGCAAGGTCTGAAGTGCATCACGAAAAGCGGTATCGTCGTCAGCCAGTAGTACGCGGCTCATCGCTATTTCCCATACAGTTGGCTACTTCGCCGCATCGGTCGTTCCCACCGACAAATACCAGAAACTGATTTCGGAAACCACGGAGCGGTCGTGCCCCGAATTGGCTCATTGCTCCACTAACGAGGTGCTAGAAAATTTGCGACGTCCTGCACGGCGTCACTGGCGCTTGTTAGGGATGCAAATAAATGAGGCAGGCCGGACGGCTTGTGTAGTGCTCCAGTTGCATAGTGGGAAGCAAACCCTTCAAATACACTACACCCTGTAATGTTTAGTAATAATCGGCGCATACAATCGTATTCGTGACAGCTGTCCGTCGACGGCGATAACGAAAGGCGCTGACCAGATAGGCGCGCCGGGAGCAGAGGTTACATGCAGGAAAGCAAGGGTGACGCCGGCGTCGCGCAAGTTAGCCTCGAACAGGCTTCCGTCTCCACTGGCGTCGCGCACCTGCGGGACTTGACCACGGGCGGTCAGCCGGCGCCGCCCGTCACTCCGTTGCCCCCGGAATTACCAGCTACCCGCAAAGGCGCGCGGGCATTGGCGACTTCACGATTGTTCGTCGGGCTGCTTGCATTCGCGCTCGTTTGCGCCTGGCTCCTGCCTGGCACGCTCGGCCACGATCCCTGGAAGCAGGACGAAACCTACACCTTCGGCATCATCGAGCACATGCTCGACACCGGCGATCTGGTCGTCCCGACCAGCGCCGGGCAGCCCTTCGTGGAAAAACCGCCCGTCTACGATTGGGTAGCCGCCTCACTCGCGTGGATGTTCGGCCGCTTTCTGCCGCTGCACGACGCGGCCCGTCTCGCGAGCGTCGTCTTCGCTGCACTCACGCTTGCCTGTACGGCGCGTCTCGCCCGGCGCGCTACCGGCGCCGTGCGGTGGAGCTATCCGCGCGTGCCCGGAACGCTCGCACTCTTCGCCAGCACGCTGGTAGTCGTCAAGCATATCCACGACATGATGACGGATGTCGCGCTGATGGCCGGCGCCGCGCTGGCATTCTGCGCACTTTACGAGCTTGTCTGCGCTCACTTGCGGATGGAAGGCGGCTTGCGTCGTTCTCCTAACGGAGGCCGCAACACAGCACCCGCGTGGCCAGAATCCACAACTTCACAGCAAGCGTCCAGCGACTGCGAGAACAGCCGCATTCAAGGGCGCGCTGCCCGTCATGCCGCTGCGATGTTCGGTGTTGGCGTCGGCATCGCCTTTCTGGCGAAAGGCCTGTTCGTGCCGCTCGTGTTGGGTGCGACCATCTGCGCGGCGATGCTGGTTTACCCTGCGTGCCGCAGCAGCCTTTTTGCGCGCTCACTGGCACGTTCGGCGCTGTACTTCGCTCCCTTCGCGCTGATCTGGCCGCTTTGCTTCTATCTGCGCTCCGAAGCGCTATTCAAGATCTGGCTGTGGGACAACAACATCGGCCGCTTCTTCGGCTTTTCGGTGGCGCAACTCGGCTCGGAAAACGTCGGGCACCTGTTTGTGCTGCGCACGGCGTTGACAGTCGGCTTTCCGGTCGTTCCGCTCGCCCTCGTGGCGCTTGCGGGCGGCGCATGGCGACGTCTACGCCATCCCGAAGTCGCACTGCCGGTGCTGTTTTCGGGGATCGGCTTCGCGGTACTGCAGGCGTCGTCGACAGTGCGCGAACTTTACATCCTGCCGTTCATTGCCCCGCTCTCCCTGTTAGCCATGCAGGGAATCCGCTATCTGCCGCCGCGCGTGCACCTCGCGTGGGATATCACGAGCCGTATCGTGTTCGGATCGTTCGTGGTGCTTGTATGGGTCGTGTGGTGGAAGATGACGGGCGCCCCCGAGACCCACGGTGTCCTGCATTTGCTTGGCCGCTGGCTGCCGCTCGAATGGGTGATGCCCATTCAGCCGAAGCTGATCATCGCGGCGCTCGCCCTCACGCTCGGGTGGGTATTGCTGCTTCCCCGGCTCAAGTCAGCGGGCAACTGGCGCGGCGCATTCAGCTGGTGTCTGGGCGCCATCGTCGCATGGGGGCTCGTCGGCACGCTGCTGCTGCCCTGGCTCGACGTCGCGAAGAGCTATCGCGCACCGTTCGAGGATCTGCGTGCCAAACTGAACAGCACCTGGAAAGCCGGAGACTGCATGGCGAGCAGTGGGCTGGGCGAATCTGAAGCGCCCATGCTCTATTACTTCGCCGGTGTCATGCACGTGCCCACCGCGGACCCTCAGACCACGTCCTGCAACTGGCTCATCGAACAGGGTCGACCTGCAGACGGTCAGTCGCCCGTCGGGGGCTGGCGACTGTACTGGGAAGGCAGCCGTCCGGGTGACAACGACGAGGTGCTGCGCGTCTATCAGCGCATGGCGACGAAGACGGCTTCGTAATCGGTGCCGCTGAGCCGTTTGAAGATCGCTTCGCCGAAGGGCATGCCGCACGGTTGAGGCCGTCCCTGGCCTCCAGGACTGGCAAACTCATTTGCCGATTAGCTACACAATCCGTCTCAGGTCACGGTTGCGAAACTACCCGGACCGAAGAACAGGCGGCTTTCACCTGGACGCCGACGGCGAACCCCGCTTGCAATCCTGGCGGCTTCCACACCAGCGACGCTTAGTTGGACAGGAAGTCCAGCACCATGCGATTGAACTTGTCCACGTGTTCCCATTGCACCCAGTGACCACAGCGGTTGAACATATGGAATTCGGCATTGGGGAGACCCGCCATCAGACGAAGACCCATGTCGTAGGGAAGGAACTATCCACTATCCCGATACTGCAAGAACCGTAGCCCGACTGAGTCAACGCTGAGCAAGAAGGGGGCAAGGGCGAAGACTTGAACTCACAACTCGACCTGTTTCGACTCGCCGGCGCGATAGCGGTCGGCTGCCGGCGCACGAGACGGTGGGCCGGCACTTACGCCATCAACCGCAAATGTGCGACGTCTCGGCCCCGCGCATCCGATCGCCGATCCGATTCAACACCTTGCTTTCCTGACATCGCCGCTCGTGCGCTCAGACAGAATGGCGCTCGCGATGACCTGAAAGAGATGGTCGGCCCGTGGTGCGAATGAGGGTTGGTCACCGAGCCAGCCGAGCGCCGACATCAGGGCGAACAGGTCGTCGCCATTCACATCGGCACGCGCGGACCCCTCGGCCTGAGCACGGAGCAGCAAGCGCTCGCCCGCTGAGTGCACCGCTGCACATGAAGCGTAAAGCGCGGAGTCCGGGGTCGCGTGGGCACTCGCCATCATCGCGACAACGCCGCTATAGCTATGGACGAATGCCACCCCTTCGCGAAACCAGGACACGAGCGCTTCATCAGGTGGATTCGACCTTTCGAGTTCGACTGCCTTCTGCGTCAGCGCGTCCAGATCCTCTCGCAGCAACGCTTCGAACAAGGCTTCTCGAGTCGGGAAATGACGAAACAGCGTGGCCAACCCGACGTCGGCCCGGCGGGCGATATCTCGCATTGACGCATCGGCACCATGCTCGGTGACGACGTCCCGCGCGACTGCTAATAGATGGTCGTAATTCTTTCTGGCGTCGGCCCGCATAGTTTTCTTGACAAGTGGATCGGTGATCCGTATCTTCGGAATCTGGATGTGGATCAGTGATCCACAAGATACAGCGATTTTGTGCAAATGGGAACAGAGACGCTGTCCGACACCACGAAAGGAGCCATTATGGGAAAGCTCGAGGGTAAGGTTGCAGTCATCACCGGTGGATCGAGCGGCATGGCGCTGGCAAGCGCCAAGCTGTTCGTTGAAGAAGGTGCCTACGTTTTCATCACGGGCCGGCGGCAGCGAACGCTGGACGAAGCCGTCAACGCGATTGGCCGGAACGTCACCGGCGTGCGCGGCGACGCCGCCAATCTCAACGATCTCGACCGCTTGTTCGATACCGTCAAGCGGGAAAAAGGCAAGATCGATATCCTCTACGCGAGCGCCGGCTGGGGCGAAGCCGTACCACTGGGCGAGATTACCGAGCAGCACTACGACGCGATCTTCGACCTGAATGCGCGCGGCACGCTGTTTACGGTTCAGAAGGCGTTGCCGCTGTTCAACGATGGCGGATCGATCTTCATGACCGGGTCAGTCGCTTCGGTAAAAGGCTTTCCTGGTTACGGCGTGTATGCGGCGAGCAAGGCGGCGTTGCACTCATTCGCACGCACGTGGCTCAACGAGCTAAAGGGCAGGAATATCCGCGTGAACGTGCTGAGCCCGGGGCCGATCGCCACACCGATGCAAGACCAGGTTCTCGACGAAGAGGCGAAGCGGATGTTCGAATCCGTGATCCCGCGGGGAAAGATGGGGCGCCCCGAGGAAATCGCGACGGTCGCGTTGTTTCTTGCTTCAGACGATTCGAGTTTCGTGAATGGGGTGGAGTTGTCCGTCGACGGCGGCTTGTCGGCTATCTGAAATCGTGCCGTAAAGCCAGGAGTGAGTGATCCAGATTGTGTATATAAATATGGATTCCTGATCAATAGGCGGAATTTCCGCCTACATGGAGAGTTCGCATGAGCTATTCGATTATTGGCTTTGGCGCCGTAGGCCAGGCGCTCGCCCGAGCGTTTGCAAGAAAGAACATCGACGTGAGCGTCGCCAGCCGGCGCCCACCCGATGCGTTGATGGAGCAGGCACGAGCGATCGGCCCCACCGTTGTCCCGAGAACGCTGCGGGATGCGATCGCGTCCGACACGATCTTCCTGGCAGTTCCGTTTTGGGAACATCGCGAAGTCGCGAAACTGCTCACGACCTGGCAGGACAAGACGATCATCGACACGACAAATGCTTTCGGCGTTCCCGTCGCAGACCTGGAAGGACTGCCGTCGTCCGCGGTTGTCGCCCGGGCGTTTGCCGGCGCCAGGTTCGTAAAGGGCTTTAACCATCTGCCCGCTGCCGTTCTGGCCGCTGATCCGAACGTGAAGGGCGGCAGCCGTGTCGTATTTCTGTCGAGCGATGACGAAAATGCGGTGGCACCGGTCGCAGCTTTGGCCGAACAACTCGGTTTCGCGCCCATTGCGCTAGGCCCGCTCAAGGATGGCGGCTCGCTTGTCCAGGCCAAGGGGAATAGCTGGGCTCAGCTGATCTTCGAGGATCTCGTCAAGTTCAAATAGCGGCGCGTTGCGACAAAGTCAGATCGGCCACGCGCATCGCTAAATGCGTGCTGGTGATCTGGCCGGGAATCAGTTGGCGCGCTCCTCACCGCCCGCGAATGAATTAATAGGCGCCACCCGTATCGACGGTCAGGTAAAGCATGTCATGCTCGAGAATGCTGATGAAATGTTCGTCTTCCTGGATCAATTCTTCGAGGACATCGCTAGTGGATAGCACGCCGATTACCTGTCCTGAATCGATGACCGGCAGATGCCGGATCCGCCTCGTATGCATCAACGCCAGGCACTGGTCACAGATATGCTCTGGCGTGACGTAAATCACCTCGGAAGTCATGATCTCGCCGACCTTCGTCTCTGCCGCGTTGCGCCCGGCCAGTTCGACCTTGCGCGCGTAATCGCGCTGAGACAGGATGCCGACAAGATTGCTGCTCTGCAGCACCAGCACGGCGGTGACATCCTTATCGGCCATCAGACGCAGCGCCGTCAGCACTGAGTCCGCGGGGCCCACCGAGATCACCTCCCGGGAGTTCCCGGACAGAATTTGCCGGGCTGTTTTTCGCTCCTTTTTCATGGTCGTCTCCTATAGAAGACTGGCAATTGCGCGCCGACGCCATCAGTCGGCTCACAACGAAAGGGTACGCTCCTTCGCGTCGCTACAGGAATGTCTGCTGCCGCGAAAACCAGGAGACATTCAGCGTCGAAAACGGAAGCTCAAGGCATGGGCCACTATTGCCGCGTGAGCATGAGGTTCAGGTTCTGAACCGCAGCTCCGGATGCGCCTTTGCCAAGATTGTCGAAAACTGCCGACAGCAGGACGTGCCCGTGTTCCTCGTCGTGAAATACGCTCAAGTGCATGTCGTTCGTGCCGTTCAGTACTTGCGGATCCAGCTGTTTTAAGGCGCTCGATTCGTGCAACGGCAAAACTCGTACGTGAGTTGCCTCGGCATAGTGGCGTGCGAAGCATGCGTGTAGCGTGGCGCCATCCACGCCGGGTGCCAGCAGCGGCAACGCCAGCGGCACCGTCAGCACGATGCCCTGACGGAACGATCCGTACGCAGGAATGAAGATGGGACGCTGCGCAAGCCCGGCATGCTGCTGGATCTCCGGCGTGTGTTTGTGCGCGAGTTCCAGGCCATAGACCTGGTATGAGGGCGCGTTGGCGGCTCGCGGCCCCTCATGTTCCTCCACACCGGCACGTCCGCGCCCGGAGTAGCCGGATACAGCATGAATGCTGATCGGGTAATTGCCCGGTATGAGCCCGGCGTGCACCAACGGACGCAGCAGGCCGACTGCACCGGTCGGATAACAACCAGGATTGGTGACCCGACATGCGTTCGCAATTTGCTCAGCCTGCCCCGGCGTCATTTCCGGAAAACCGTAAGTCCAGTCCGGCTGCGTGCGGTGAGCGGAGCTTGCGTCGATCACCCGGACGGCAGGATTGGCAATGGCGCCCACTGCCTCGCGCGCGGCGGCATCCGGCAAACAGAGGATAGCAATGTCGCAGGCATTGATGGCTTCTGCGCGACGCCGCGAATCCTTGCGCTGCGCAGCGGCAAGTGTGAACAGTCTGATGTCGGTCCGGTTGCGCAGCCGGTCGTGGATTTGCAGCCCGGTGGTGCCTTGGTCGCCGTCGATGAAAACTACGGGAGAGCTCATATGTGGATGACTCCGCTGATATGGATTGGAACAGTTGAACCGAGGTAAACGAACCCCTATGTTGCGCGGACGGTTAGAATAGTGAAAGTTGAATTTCACAACGCAAACATTCAGTTTTTCTGAATCTGGACGTCGTCATGCGAGAGATCAGCCTGGACCGCCTGCGCACTCTGGTCGCCGTCACCGACCGTGGTTCATTTGCCGATGCGGCGCGTGCATTGCACCTGGCGCCGCCAACGGTCAGCCTTCACATCGCCGAACTCGAAGACCGCGTTGGGGCTCCCCTCCTGTTACGCAAGCGCGGAAATGTGGGGCCGACCTCGATCGGCGAGGTGCTGGTGGAGCGCGCGCGCCGACTGCTGGCCGACGCGGAGCAGGCGTTAGACGATATTCAACGCCAGGTAGAGGGGCTCGAAGGGCGTGCGCGTCTCGGCGCGTCCACGGGCGTGATTGCGCACCTGCTGCCGCAAGCGCTCGAGGTCCTGCGCGAGCACCACCCTGCCATCGACATTCAGATTGCAGTGCTGACTTCGCAAGAAACGCTGTCCCGGCTGGTGGATGGAACGCTGGATGTCGGGCTGGTCGCGCTGCCTCAGCCCCCGGTGCCTGGACTCGTGATAAAGCCTTGGCGCCGCGACCCTGTGATGGCCTTTGTGCCGGCGCATTGGCGGTGTCCGGCCCGCGTCACCCCCGAATGGCTCGCCGCCCAACCGCTCATTCTCAATGACTCGACCACGCGTCTCTCGCGTCTGACTGCGGAGTGGTTCGCGACCGCGGGGCACCATCCTTCGCCGCGCATACAGCTCAACTACAACGACGCGATCAAGAGTCTGGTAGCGGCGGGTTACGGCGCAGCGCTCTTGCCCCATGAGGCCACCACGCCATTACCCGACAATCGCATTGTCATGCGTCCACTGCGCCCGGCGTTGTGGCGACGGCTCGGCATTGCATATCGCGCGGGGTACGTTGAACGTTCCACGCAACACGTACTCGATGTGTTGTGGGATTTGCGATTTGCGTAGGAGTTACCGGTTGTCGCTCAGATTCCTTTTCGCTGACCCATGCTCTTGCCCGCGACGACGATCTGCCTCGCGTCAAAGCTCCAGGCGTAGCGGCATCTATTCTTTCTTGTTTACGGAATTCGCTGCGGGCAGTGCCGAGGAAGCCCCATCGATCTTGCGAAATGAAAGGTGAATAAAAGGATAAAGAAAGGTATGACGTGTCCTCGACGTGGCGCATCCCGGCCATCAGCACCGGTAAAACTGCCCATTCTGGGCAGCCTGATGTCGACGTGAGGGACAACATGCGAGTAGACATGCCATCTTATGCATCGAAGAATCTGCGCATCTTACTTGCGAGCGCAACGAGATGATAGCCGGCCTCTAGAACCTTCACCCATCTGTCATGCAAGACTCGTAGTCTCTATGGCGAACCGTTGCGCAACCACGCAGGCATTGAGTGCCACAATGCACCGGGCCCCGACTGCGCACCAAAGACGGCTAGCGCCCCCCCGCATCGCACCTCGACCTCATTTTTTCGGCACATATATAACTCAGTATGCCGAAATAACCGACGAAGCAACAGAGAACGATTCGCATTCTGAATATCCACGCTCAGAACATGTCATTCGATTGACATTCGAAACTGACTAAATGTTACCGGGCTGAAAGCGCCGGGATGGCGCCACTGCAATACATCCCACCTGGTCCAATCGCTTGCACGTCTCCGCAATCAGGGGCAACAGACCTGACAAATGATTCCGCTTGAATCGAATTTGGCTTTTCTGTTTTGATTATCTGGAGAGAACCAAAATGAATCGAAACGTCGTTCAATCTGGCATTGCATTAGGATTACTGACTAGCTGTATTGCATTTGCAGCACCGCCGCAAGGCAACATGGAACTTCTGCCGACGGGCCAGTTCATCTCCCCGGGAGCCATTCCGGGTGCTGTGCAGCAGTTGCTCAACCCGCAACTCGCCGCAAAGCCGACCCAGGTCGTCAGCGGCGCCATCCGGTCACAACTCAGCCCGGACGGTAATACCCTCGCCGTGATCACGGCAGGCTACAACACCGTCTACACGGGCCCCAGTAACAGCACGCTCGACAAGACTGACTCGACTCAGTACATATTCATCTATGACGTGTCGGGCGCCAACAAGGCCAATCCGAAGTTCGTCCAGGCCATTCACCAGAACAACGCGTTCGATGGCCTCGTCTGGAATGGAAACCAGACCCTGTACGGCACCGGCGGCGCTGACGACGCGGTCTACGTGTACGGCCGCCCATCGGCGCTTCCGTCGGCCCAATGGTCGCAAACTGCAGCCATCGCCCTGAATCACAGCAAGGGGATCGGCAACGGTGTGAAACCGAACGCCGGTGGTCTCGCCCTCTCCGGCAATGGCCGGATCCTCGTCGTTGCGAACAACTACAACGACTCGATTACCATCATCGACACGACGACGAACACGGTTACGTCCGAATACGATCTGCGTCCGTTCAACACATCGGGCACGCAAGGCGCCGCAGGTGGCGAATACCCGTGGGCCGTCTCACTGAAGTCCGACGACACCGCGTTTATCTCGTCGGTGCGGGACCGTGAAGTCGTGGTGCTGAACCTGTCGAACCCGGCCGCACCGCAATTCATCACTCGCATCCCGGTGAAAGGCAATGCTTATGGCATGACCCTCTCGCCCGATCAGTCGAAACTCTATGTCGCCGTGGCGAACACCGACCAGGTTGCGGTCATCAATACCGCCAGCCACAGGGTCGAGAGGACGATCGACATCGCCAGCCAGTCCGACGACGGCGACCGCGACGATCAGGGCCACGGCAACAACAAGAAATACAGCGGCCGCGACACGGTGAACGTGACCGTGTCACGCGACGGCAGAACCCTGTATGCGGTCAACAATGGCGACAACTCGATCGCCGTGATCTCGCTCGATGGCGACGAAGGCTACCACGTCACCGGCCTGATCCCGACGGCCTATGCGCCCAAGGACATCACGCTGAGCGCCGACGGGTCGCAGATGTACATCATCAATGGCAAGTCGAACACCGGTCCGAACCCGCTGTACACCTCGGGTACCTCGGCGCAGTACCAGTTCGGTCTCGAGCAGAGCAGCCTCGTGAGCGCACCGGTTCCGCGGGGCGACGCGCTTGCCCGGCTGACCAGCCAGGTCGCTGAAAACAATCACTACTCGATCAGAGAGTCGGAAAGCGAGCGCCAAACGATGCATTTCCTGCGCGATCACATCAAGCATGTGATTTATGTCGTCAAGGAGAATCGCACGTTCGACCAGATCCTCGGCGACCTTGGCAACGGCTCGAACGGCGATCCCTCGCTGACGATGTATGGCAAGTCGACCACGCCGAACTTCCACAATATCGCCGGCAACTTCGTCACGATCGACAATTTCACCGATCCGGGCGACGGTTCGATGGACGGCTGGTCGTGGGTGCAGCATGCGCACGTCACGCCGACCGAGGAGGTTTCGCAGCAGGAAAACTACGCTGGCGTAAGCCGCGGCATGTCGTATGAATCCGAAGGCGCCAACCGCGGTCTGCCGGTCGGCCTCGCCACGACTGCCATGCGCGACACCGCCTCGGGCGGCGCCTACTCCACGGTAACGTCGTCGCTGCCGGGCGGCACGGCGAACGCGCTGCCGGGAATCGCCGATATCTCGGTGCCGGATGCCCCGTTCGGCTACCAGAAAGCGAGCATCTACGATGCGGTGCTGCAAGCCGGCGGTACGGTCCGCAACTACGGCGGCATGGTCAACAACACCGGCTCGATCGGCACGATCGCCAGCCCCCTCCTCACCCCGTTCGCCTCCGGCAATATTCAGGTCTACCCGCTCAAGCCGTCGCTCGTCACCTTGACGGACCCGTACTATCGCGGCTTCGACCAGGCCTATCCGGACACGTTCCGCGAACTCGAATGGAACCGCGAATTCCAGCAGTACGTCGCGAACGGCCATCTCCCGTCGTTTGAATTCGTCCGCATGGGTTCCGATCACACCGGCAGCTATGCGCAGAACGTCGGCCAGATGGGCACGGCCGAGCAGGAGCAAGCGGACAACGACTTCGCGGTCGGCAAGCTGATCGAGACGGTCGCGCACAGCCCGTACGCGAAAAGCACGCTGATCGTGGTGGTCGAAGACGACTCGCAGGCCGGCTCCGATCACGTCGATTCGCACCGTGCTCCGGCCTACGTCGTTGGCGCGTATGTGAAGAAGAACGCCGTGGTCAGCACCGCCTACAGCCAGGTCAACGCGGTCCGCACCATGGAAGACGTGCTCGGCACCCAGCACATCGACCTGAACACGGCGTACGCGCAACCGATGGCCGATGTCTTCGACACCGGTTCGGACGGTTCGTGGACCTACACCGCCGTTGCGTCGACGATCCTGAAGGGCACGAACGTGGGCAACGTGGCGACTGGCCCGACGTCGAGCGGCAACGACGGCAACCAGTATGCACAGGGTCCGGACATTCATCCGCTGCATGACGCGACCTACTGGGCGAACGCGACGAAGGGCTTCGACTTCTCCAAGGAAGATCGCGTCCCGCCGGAAGTGTTCAACCGCGTGCTGTGGGCGGGCGTGATGGGCAATAAGCCGTATCCGGAGCCGCACTCGGTCTATACGAAGCCCACGACCGATGGCGCGAAGACGGTCGCCGCTGCTGACGACGATGACGATTGAGCGAATCACGTCGTCCGGGCGTTGCGTTGACGGGATCGTGACGCCCGCTGCGTTAAGCGCACTGTAGCTGGCATCGGCGGGCGGCTGTCCATAGGGGCAGCCGCCCGTTGGCATCGACTGCGCAGACGTTCGATAAAGCGAACCGCTTGAACCGGATCTAACGCATGCACATTTCGCTTCCTTTTAGTGCCGATCGCGAGCCGGCATGGCCCGACAGACCCAATGTCCGCGCAACGAGCGCCATCGTTGTCGTCGCTGCCATACACGCGGTGCTACTCGCGGTCGTGTCGAGCAGTCGCAACGATCCTGTGCCGCCGGCCGCCGAGCCGCGCACGATCACGGCCGAGCTGCTGAGTCCCGCGCCGGTTACGGCACCTGCCGTCGCGCAGTCGCCTCCTTCCCCGCTCGAGCACCGTGCGACATCCGTCGACATTGCGAAGCCAAAGGTGCAGCCGCAAAATATCAGGAAACCGAATCATGTGACGACGCTGCATGAAACCATGACTCCCTCACCGCGCAGGCTTGCTGCAACCGAACCCGTCTCGGCGCAGTCGAGCACTACCTCCACCTCGACACCAGCGGCACCCATGGCCGCTGCACAGCAGGCAGCCGCGTCGTCGCACGATGCCGTCTCCGCCCGCCCAACAATCGCACTGGCCGCTCCGCAGGATATCTCGCATCTGCATTGCAGCATCGCACAACCGCCCTACCCGGCGCTCTCGCAACGACGAGGCGAAACAGGTTCTGTGATGGTGAAATTCATCGTGGGACTGACGGGCCAGCCTGAATCCGTGGAACTGAAGAGCGGCAGCGGGCACGACCGCCTCGACGAAGCGGCGCTTGCCGCTGTGCGCGACAGCACGTGCCAGCCGTATCTCGAGAACGGAACGCCGCGCCGTGTGCCGACGTCTGTGCCTTTCGTATTCGCCCTGAACAACTAGCGCGGACGTTTATAGGGAACCCGCCATGCAAAACTATGGTATTTCGCACTTCCTGGCAGCCGGAGACTTTGTGACGCGCGGCATCGCGCTGGTACTGCTGGTCATGTCGGTGCTCTCGTGGAGCGTGATCATCGTCAAGGGCTGGAATGTCATCCGGCTCAAAAAACTGGCTCGCGACATCGATCCGACAATCGCACAACTCGACGATTTCACGGACGGGGCATGGCAACCGGAAAACCGCGCAAGCACCACGCGAGACAATCCGTTTCTCGCACTCGCGCTGGCCGGCAAGGAGGCCGCCGATCATCATCGCAGCGCGCAGCCGCTTTTGCGCGAGCGCATGGACGTATCGGACTGGATAACGCGCTGCCTGAAAGACACGATGGACGAGAGTGTCGCCCAAATGCAGGGCGGTCTTTCTATCCTGGCATCGATCGGCAGCACTGCGCCGTTCGTCGGATTGCTGGGTACGGTGTGGGGCATCTATCACGCCATGCTGGCGGTTGGGGCGACTGGCGAGTCGTCGATCGACCAGGTCGCGGGCCCCGTCGGCGAAGCGCTGATCATGACGGCATTCGGCCTTTTCGTGGCCATTCCCGCCGTGCTGGGCTACAACGCGTTGACGCGCGCCAACAAGGCGCTCGCCGGAAAGCTGAGGCGGTTCGCGCATCGGCTTCACGCGTACTTCGTGACCGGTTCGAGCCTCTCGCCGACTGTCCACGACAGCGGCCTGCGGCTCGCCACCGGCAGCGACTGACCTCGAGATACGGCAATGGCCATAACCCCGTTTAGTGACGACGAAGACGATGGTCTGATGGGCGAAATCAACATGACGCCGCTCGTCGACGTCATGCTGGTTTTACTCATCGTCTTTATGGTGACGATCCCTGCGTTGCGCCATGCGGTAAAAGTTGAACTACCACACGCAAGCAGTCAGAAGGAGGACGCGAAGGCGGCGCAGGTCAATGTTTCGATCGAGGCCAATGGCACCGTGCTATGGGACGGGCAGCCAGTCACCCCCAGTGCGCTGCGCGCGAAAATCGCCGCGGCCGCACACGAGAACCCGCTTCCCGAACTGCATCTCGGCGCAGATCGCAAGGTGGCATACGAAGCGGTGGCGCAAGTGATGTCAGCTGCCTATGCAGGCGGCCTGACGAAGATCGGATTCGTCACCGAGCCCAAACCGTAGGCCATTGCTTCACCAAGCTGCTTCGAGGTAGCGGGCGGGCTGCTCGTAAAACGGCCCACGCGTTGTCTATTTGCAGCTTACATATGCAAGTCATTTCCGTTCAAGAATATAGGGGGCGACGAATTATCAGAAATCCCCAAAAACAGGATGACGTTAATGAAATCGTCCCCGTCTCTCATCGCAATCGCCGTATCGGTTGCGTTTTCAACGCTGTCTTTTTCTAGCGCAGCGAACGCTCAACAGGCCCAACAATCTCAACCGCCATCCACATTGAACACGGTCGTTGTTCGCGCAACCAGACCGACGACCGCCCCCGACAACGTCAACGATCCTGACCAGACTGCAGACGTCAGCAAGACCGGAACGCCGATAGGCGACCTGCCCATGACTGTGCAGGAAATCCCCAGCGGGCTGCTCAAGGAGCAAGGCGCCACGAAGCTTCAGCAGAGCCTCAGCAACGCCACCGGGGTGAATTCCGGCGGACCGGATGCCAAGGGCTTCTTCGATCACTTCATGATCCGCGGCCTCCAGGCGCAGATTTACACCGACGGGTTTTCCGACGGCGATCAGGTCAACGGCGTTTCGCATTCGCTGAATGGTGTCGAGCGCATCGAGGTTCTCGAAGGACCGGGTTCATCACTTTTTGGCAGCGGACCGCCGGGCGGCACGATCAATATCGTCCACTACACGCCGTCTCCCACGCTTCAATATGGAGGCAGCATCCAGGCCGGTTCATTCGGCACGGTCTGGGGCAGCGCGTATGTCACGGGGCCGACCGGCCTCTCGGGCTTGAACTATCGCGTCGACGCGACGGGTGCGAGATCGGACGGATACCGCAGCCTGTCGTACTGGGACAAGGAGATCCGTCCTGCAGTCGAATGGAAGATCGGCGACCACAAGATCGACTTCTCGCTCGAGGCGCAAGACTCCCGCTCGACGCCGGATTCGTACGGCATCATCTATTACAACGGCACCCCCATCCGGAACGTTCCATTCGACGCGAAATATTCGACGCCGTTCGCCTATGCGCGCGCAAGCTACGTTCGCCCGACCCTCACCGACGAGTGGAAGGTCAGCGACGTGCTGACGATCAACAACCGGCTCTCGTTCCTTCACCGCTCCCTGGAGTTCTTTGGCAACGGGGATAGTTCGAAGACGAAGGTGGTCGGCAACGAGGTCGTCAACCGGCAGTTGCGCCAACAAAACGATTCGGACAATACGCTCGACTATCAGCTCGAACCTGTGTGGAAATTCGCAACGGGAAACGTCAAGCACACGCTGCTGACAGGCTTCGAGTATCAGCATCAGACCATCAATACCGATCGCTCCACGGCGGACCTTCCGAATATCGAAGATGTGTTCGCACCGGTGCCGCCTGAAACTTCGATTGCGAGCCTGCATTTCCTTTGCGATGCGAAGCATTCATGCGACAACGATCATCTGGTTGCGAACTTCTACAGCCTGTACGCCACCGATCAGGTGGATGCGACGAGCAAGCTGAAAATACGAGTCGGTGTGCGAAAGGACTGGTGGCAGACTTCGCTGACACCGAATATCACCGTGCCTGGACGGGTGGACAACGAAGGCGTACCGATACTGGCGGGCAATACCTACTCGCGCAATGATGCGCCGGTGAGCTGGAATATCGGCGCGCTTTACAAGCTCACGCCGTGGATGTCGCCGTACTTCGGCATATCGAAGAGCTATCTGACGAACTTCAACTCGGAGAACACGCAGACGGGTATCGGCGCGCCTGAATCGGCGCTGCAGTACGAGGTGGGCGTCAAGTTTTCATTGCTCGACGGCCAATACGTTCTGAACACGGCACTCTTCGACGTATCGCGCGACAACGTGGCGACGCCGACGACCGTCAACAACATCGAAACCGTCGTGTACGACAGCCAGCGCACACAAGGCGGCGAGGCGTCTCTCGATGCCGGCATTACGGACAACTGGCACGTGATCGCCAATTTCACGGCGCAGCACGCCTATGTCACGAGCAATCCCCAAGGGATAACGGCGGTCGGCCACCGCCCGCAGGACGTGCCCGCGTTCATGGCGAATCTGTGGTCGACCTACACATTCGCTATCGCGGGACATCCCGGGTTTCATTTCGGAGCGGGCATCAATTACATGAGCAAGGTGTACAGCGACATCTCGAACATCAATTCGGTGCCATCCTATGTCATCGCCAATGCGGCGTTCGGCTATCAGGCGAATCACTGGGGCGTGGATCTCAATGTCCACAATCTGACCAACCGGCGCTACTTCATCGCCGCCAATGAGGCCGGCGCCTATCTTGGTGAGCCCCTTAGCGCCTACGTTACCCTGCATGCGGATTTTTGAGGCATTCGGCCGCTATTGACTGGCTCCCTGCCCAATCCCCGCCTTTTTTTGCGCGTTCTGGAGATCCTGCGGATAGTTCTGATCATTGGCGCGGCCGGGTTGATAGCCCGCGGCCTCCAGCTTCTTCAATTCGGCGTTCTTTTTCGCCCGGGCTTCCTTTCGGGCCTGCTTGCGCTCCGCTTTGGTTGGCTTCGCGGACGACGCGCCCCCCGGCACTGCGACATTGGCTGCACCCGAAGCGTCGTCCTGCGCGACGGTTGGTGTCACTGTGCCACTCCCAAGCGATGCCGCGACGAGCAGGGCCGATATTTGTCTGGCGATAGGCATTTTCTCTCCTGTTCCCGGTTAATTGATACGATTGCGAGGACGGCGCCGTTAATCGTTGCTTACGCAACCACCCATGCGCACGAAACCAGGACGCGATTGCCCCGGCGCGATGTGGTCAATCGGCACCGCCCCCGCCTGAACGTACGCAGTTCGACTACTCACTCACGCACGTCCACCCATGCCTCGCATGCGTCTTGCGAAATGGGCTCGCTCCGCGTCGTCCATTAGCGCCAGAAACTGGTCCCCGTCCATATGAACCAGTTCTTCGTGATCGCCCGCCTCGAAGTAGACGTCCGGCTGGCCGGCCAGGTTCGTCTCGAGGTAGGTTTTCATCCCATACGCCGCACAGATCGGCGGCAGCGCCCCCGCATCGCAGTCCTTGAACAGCTCACGCAGCTCGTCTTCCGTAGCAAGGCCGAGCCTGCGCCCTGTCTTGTTCCAAAGCTCGGACAATTGCACGGCATAGGTTGACGGCAGCACGACGGCCACATAGCCGTGCTCGTCCTCGAGCAGCACCGTTTTTGCTAGACGGTCGCCGGGAATGTGCGCCGCAGCAGCACTTTCCATGCTCGAATGGCTGTATGGGTGGCGCACGATTTCGTAGCGTGAGCCCTTGCTGCGCAGGCGCTCCTGCAAAGTGGTCGACATCGACATGGCACACCTCCTGTCGAATGCGGAGAAGAAAACCAGCCTCCACTAATCCTTTCAGGATAGTCCACTCGCGAGAGACCCGGTAGCAGAACTCCGCGTTGTTGCCGGGAAGTGGAGCGAATCCACCTTTCTCACCCGGGCGCAGACGGGTGGCACTCCGTGTTGAACCAATAGTCGACCACGTGCTGCGCCGCCTGCAGATCGTCTGGGTAGTACGGGTCGTCGTACCAGGGTGACGGGTTGTAACCCGCTTTCCTCAGGGCCGCCAGCTCGCTTTGGTGCTGCGCCATCGTCGGGGGCGCGTTGCTTCTGAGCGCAGCCAGGTCACGGCACTCGGTTGGGCTCAGATGTGGCCCGCTTTGTTGCACGCTTTGTGACACGCCGATGGCACATCCCGCCAGCAGGAGCGCCAACGCAGTCAGCGTCGGGGACATTCTCGAGAGGCTCTTCATGGCGCATCTCCACGCGTCTGATGGGCGCAGCGCAACCCGGGGTTCCATCGCGCCGCAACTCCATGTTACGTGCATGCGAGCCAACCGGCAGGCGAGGCGGAAACACGAATCAGTCGCGACCGATGCAGCCGCAACGCATGGAAGAACTGCGGTAGGATCAGCTTGCTGCACGAGCCGCTGCTGGTGACGGCATTGGACATTGTCGTCATCGCCCTCACGTGGCACGAGTACACGTATCTCCGGAGCAAGCGCAGTGCTGCCTGAGACGCCCGCTACCTCACGCATCCCCATTCCCCGCGCGGTACGCATGCTGGGATACGTGAGCCTTTTCATGGACCTTTCCTCCGAACTCATTCACGCGCTGCTACCTGTCTTCCTCGTCACCACGATGGGTATGAGCGTGAGCGCGCTGGGCTTGCTCGAAGGGGCCGCCGAAGCGACGGCGATGATCGTCAGGATCTTCTCGGGCCCCGTGAGCGACTGGCTCGGCAAGCGCAAGGCGCTGTTGCTGCTCGGCTACGGGCTGGGCGCGCTGTCCAAGCCGCTTTTTCCGCTGGCGCACACGCCCGCGCTTGTCGCGGTGGCGCGTCTCATCGACCGTGCCGGCAAGGGAATTCGCGGTGCGCCGCGCGACGCGCTCCTCGCGGATGTCGCGCCGCCGGAGATTCGCGGTGCGTGCTATGGGCTCAGACAGTCGATGGATACGATAGGCGCGTTCGCCGGGCCCCTCGTGGCCATCGTGCTGATGCTGCGCTTCTCGGATCACATCCGCGCCGTCCTCTGGTTCGCTGTCGTGCCAGCCGTCATTGCGGTCGGTCTGATTGTGTTCGGCATCGAGGAGCCGGCTCATGAACAGGCGTCTCGCAGCTTCCGGTCACCGCTGCGCTGGAAAGCGTTGCGGGAATTTCCGGGGCGCTACTGGTTCGTGGTCGCGATAGGCGCGACCTTCACCCTCGCGCGCTTCAGCGAAGCGTTCCTTGTGTTGCGCGCCCAGCAGACCGGCATCGATATCGCGTGGATTCCCGGCGTGATGGTGGTGATGAGTCTCGCCTATGCACTTAGTGCGTACCCCGCGGGCGCGCTGTCCGATCGAACCGACCGTCGCGTTTTGCTTGCGCTCGGCATCGTCACACTGATCGCGGCGGATCTGGTGCTCGGCGCGAGTGCGTCGATCATCACCGTGCTCATCGGCGTCGCACTGTGGGGCCTGCACATGGGGCTCACGCAAGGCCTTCTCGCTGCGATGGTCGCCGAAACCGCGCCGCAATCGCTCAGGGGCACGGCGTTCGGCGTCTTCAATCTCGCAAGCGGCATCTGCCTGCTGTTTGCAAGCGTCATCGCCGGCTGGTTGTGGGATCGGCACGGCGCGTCCACCACATTCTTTGCCGGCGCCGTCCTGGCACTGCTCCCCCTCGTAATGTGCCGCTTCGCACCGCGCCTCGCGAAGCTCAAACCCTGATAGGGCCTTGTGGCGAGAACAGAAGCTTCATACGTCATCGCATTCGTTCGTTATCCTCATAGGCGGCCGTAGCTATGCAACCCGGACAGGAACATATTCACCCCGAGGAATGCGAAGGCGGTGACCATCAGGCCCGTGAGCGCCCACCACGCGGCAACATGCCCCCGCAACCCCTTCATCAGCCGCATATGCAGCCAGGCCGCATAATTCAGCCAGACGATCAGCGCCCACGTTTCCTTCGGATCCCAGCTCCAGTAACCGCCCCACGCCTCGGCGGCCCACAGCGCGCCGAGAATCGTCGCAATGGTGAAAAACCCAAAACCGACAGCGGTCGACTTGTACATGACGTCGTCGAGCACATCGAGCGTCGGCAGCCGGTCCGACAGCACACCCCGCTCCTTCAGCAGGTACGCCACGCCGACCATTGCGGACAGCGCAAAACTGCCGTAGCCGATGAAGTTGGCCGGGACGTGAATCTTCATCCACCAGCTTTGTAGCGCCGGCACCAGCGGCTGGATCTGCTGCGCGTCGCGTGCGATCGAGTACCACATCAGGAACCCGACCGACGCGCTGATCACGAGCAACACTAAGGCGCCAAGCGAGCGCGTGTTGTAGTGCTCCTCGTAGTACAGGTAAAAGAGCGCCGTGATCACGCAGAACAGCACGAACACTTCATAGAGATTCGAAATCGGAATGTGGCCGACGTCCGCACCGATCAGATACGACTCATACCACCGCACCATCATCCCGACGAAACCCATCAATACCGCGGCCCACGTCAGTTTCGAGCCGATTGCGCCGCCAGACGGCGAGCGCGACAGCGTGCCCAGCCAGTAAAACAAGGTGGCGAGCACGAAAAGCACGCTCATCCAGAGAATGGCCGACTGGCTGGACAGGCAATACTTCAGGAAGAACGTGCTGTTGGCGCGCCCCAGGTCGCCCTGGTACAACTGGATTGCAAACAGCGACAGCGCTGCGATTGCCGCGATCAGCAGCCGTGCCGGCTTCCAGCGCCAGCCGAGCACGACGAAGGCCGGCACCGAGCACACCAGCACCAGTTGGTCATAGACGCTCATGTACGCGTGGTAGCGCGACAAGGCAAAGCCAGCGCCTCCAGCCATCGCAAGGGCAAACAGCCAGTCGAATGCACCGAGGCGCCTCACAAAGGGGCGTTCGTCGGACAGCAGGCTCGTTTGAGCCGCTCGCCACGTGGATCGTGGCCGATGTAGTGCCGCTGGCGTCGCCATCGCAGCATCGGAAGACGGTGAGGATGATTTCATGGCATTCGCTATTCAAAGACGACGTCGAAAAATCGCGGTCTGTGCGCCTGATTGCTCATCGATCGTCTGCCGGACTGACGGACGCCTCCCCTTCCGGCGGAAACACCTCGACGTAGGCCGCGACGGCACGCATGTCACGGTCCGACATGTTGGCGCACACAGCCTTCATGACAGCGCCGCGAGGCCGGGTATCCGATTGCTGGAAGACCTTGAGCTGCTTCATGACGTAGTCCGCGTGCTGGCCCGCGAGCCGGGGAAACTGATTTATCCCTTCGCCATGCTGTCCATGGCAAGCCATGCACGCCGAGACGCCCTTGTCCGGCAGGCCCGAATGATAGATCGCGTTGCCTTCGTTGATGAGCGCGAGATCGCTCGCTTCGCCGAGAACCGCGGGTTGACTCGAGAAGTACGTCGCGAGCTCGTCGATCTGCGCGTCGGTCAAATGGGTGAATCCCCACATGAAACGCTGCGCATTCGGGTCGGCCCGCGAATGACTCTTGAAGTCCGTCAGTTGATCGACCAGATATTCCTTGCGCTGCCCGGCGAGCTTCGGAAACGTAGGCGACACCGAAACGCCGTTCACACCATGGCAGTTCGAGCACACCTGCAAGGCGATGGTCTTTCCGCGCACCTGCGGGTTATCGACCTGTCGCGAATGCTCGAGGTCCTGACACGCCGACCCGGCCAGCAGCATCCCAATGGAGACGATATGCGTCACCTTGTTCATGGCAACAACCTCCTTGCTGCAGCCTTTGCTGTCCCCGGTAGCCACGGGACATCACCATGAAGCAGCCCACAGATAGATGAAAAGCGTGTCGTTGTCTCTCGCATTACGGCCCGCGCCGTCGTAATTCGACGTCGCACCGAGAAATTTGGTGTAGTGCGTGTACTGAATACCTATCCGGATGCGTTGATTCGGTATCCAGAATATTTCTGGCGTCCATCCCTGCGTATTGGGGTGGAAATTCGCGCTGGCCGCGTAGGCCGTGCTGTCTGGACTACCTGTCGTATTGAAGAACGAAAGACTGAACCCGTACTTGGCCTGATACACATACGATGCCTTGATCCTCAACGAGTCGAGATTCCCCGACGTGCTGTCGCTCAGGACCAGATTATTCGGATCGTGGACGTTCTCACGCACGTAGCGGGCTTGCGCGGTGATCGTGTGCGGCTCGAGCAGGTACTCGTACTGCGCGTCCACGCCGTAATCGCGGTAGCGCGTCACGCCCTGCGTAAAGATCGGGAACTGGTTCGAGTCGTTCGGATAGATGTTCACGTTCAACAGGAACGCGCCGACCATTGCGCTATGAGGCCCCCAGTCCCGCGTCAACGCAATGCGTGCATACGGGTTGTAACCGCGCAGATAAATTTGCGGGTGAGCCGCGTTTCCTTCCCGGTTGCCGTGACTCATGAACGACCAGATGCCATCGGCCGTGCTGTACGCGGTCAGTTCGGCGTAGACCGTCTTGTTCCAGTACAGGTAGCCGCCGAAACCCACCACCTGCGACGCAAGACTTCCTTCGATAACGGGAAGATTGGGGATTTTGGCAACCGGACTGATCGTCGATGAAATGTACGGATAACCCCATGCCGGCGCGGAGTTCCAGACATCCTGCACGGTTGGATTGTTGTGCAGCGTTGCTCCGAGGATCAGGTCGTTCGCTTCGCCCATGATCCGGTCCACGAACCGGAAGTCTGTATTGTCGGATGCCCAGTGGCCTTCCCATTTGTTCGTTTCGCCATTCTGATGGTCGTAGTTCGTGTAGGTGAATTGCGTAAATGCACCAATTTTGTCGGTGATCTTTCCGGCAAGAAAGATGCTCGCAAAGTCGAAGATCGGCAGACCATTCTTGGTGTTGATGGTGTTGCCGCTCGCATCAGTATTGACTCGCGTCTGGCTCAGATTGCCGATTGCCATTGCGGCAATCGGGATCGTGCGTTCACCGAGCGTATAACCGGTGAGCTTGAACATTCGCCCATATGGCGTGAGCTCAGGAAATTGTCCTCCGGCGTGGCAAGCCACACAACTCTGGCCGGTTTGGCGCGCGAAGATCGGCAGCGCGTGTGCGATGGTCGCCGGCAACAACGCGAGCAACACGAATGCGAGTGCCCAGCCACAGAACAGCCAGTGATGAAATGCTGCATGGCTGACGAGTAACTTTGTCATGGCTGCCACTCCTGCGCCGCATGGAGCAAATACATCGCGTCGGCAGTGAGAGCTGGAGTCCGTATTCCGTGTGCCGCGGCGATCGAGGAGCGCGAGGCTCCAGCTGGTGAAACCGTTCACGATGAACCCTTTGCACGCACGCGACGTCTTCATTGTGCAAACGCGCAATCAGAATCGCGATGGGTCAACCCCCTCTATTTTTGGTAGGGGGCTCGCTAGCGACATGAACTGAATGCGGACAGTAAACGTGAAGTTTCCATTCGACACCTCCTGCGCGTACGATGGACCTGATCGATCATGACGGGTCGCGCAGCGTTGCTTCGCGCGACTCGCGTCCTGCGTAAACGAGAAGGCACCTCGAATATTCCCGCCGGGTTGTGGCGCGCCAATGGAAAGGCATCCGAAAGAATGCCTGGATAGATGAAGAAAGTTGAGCCGGTACCGCAAGACGCCACCCGCCTGCGCTGGTTTACACGTGACCACCGCCCACGACGCAGCACATGAATCAATGGCGCAGACACGCGATGCGTGCGCGGGCCGGCACCCGGCCCGCGTCACCGCACCTCAAATGCGTTACCGCTGCGGTACGCCGTTGCGCCACTCGCCCCAATGCGTGACGATGTCCTGAACCAGCGGATTGCCCGCGAGGAACAGATTATCGATCGCGATCGTGAAGCCGCCTTGCGACGCGTAGTTGAGCAGATTATCGGCGCTCGACTGGCCCGCATACGGCCGGTCGAAGTCCGAGCCGGCGCGCAGCACCGCGACGCGATTCAGGTCGACGCGATGCACGTTTGCCGCACGTGTCAGCGCCTCGAAGGTGGCGTTGTCCTCCTGCTGCGTCGTGCAATAGGTGCCCTTGCCGTCGGTCAGGATCTTCGTCCATTGCCGCGCTCGCTCGCCGAGGTCGGTGCCTGACCACCAGGTGTCGCCCGCGAGCGTGTCGCACTGGATCACGGTCGGCGGACGGTTCGCGGGTGCATAGCTGTACCTGGCGCGCGCGGCCTGCGCCTGGGCGTCGTCGGTGAGCGTCACGTTGCGAGACAGCGCGAATGCCGCCTTCGTGAGCGCGGGGTTCAACTGGAACACTTCGGTACGATAGTCGAGCGGCGGCTTCTGCGTCGGGCCCGTCGTGTTGATGCCGAGATAGCCGGTGTTCCAGCCCGCCGGAATTTCGCGTCCGTCGATCTCCCACTGAATCCCGAAGTCGACGAGCCAGTTCGCCCACGCAGCGGAACCCACGGTCCCCTGAAGCGGATCGATACCGGCGATGCCCGCCACCATGAAGTATGTGTGGCGCAAGTCGAAACGCGGCGAGAACGTCAGCGCCATGATCGACGCGGCGGCGTTCGCGTGCCCCATGCCCGTCGTCATCACGCAGATATCCTGCCGGTTGCAATGCACGGCCGGGTAATCGGGGGACAGACCCGCGACGGTGATGTCCTGCCACGGTCCGAGATGATCGAGCCACACCTGCCCTTCCGGACCGAACATCGAAATGATCATCACCTTGACCGCTCGGCCATGCGACGCGTCGTCGTCCTGCGCGAAGCTGTCTTCGGCATGCGCGATGGCAGGTGCAGCGGCCGCGCCGGCCACGAGCAACGATGAAATCACTGCGCCAAAAGCACGATTTAGCATAAAAGGTCCCACCTGTCATGTAAGAACCGCGGTTACGAAACGTGAATCGCGTGCCGTGTTGTCGACTGAGGTCGTGGTTTTTTCTCGGCGTGCAGCGTGGGACCTGGGCATGCGCCATTCAGGCGAGAGTGAGTATAAGCGGAGAAAAAAATCGCCTGTTACGACCTGCAACGACTACGACTGAACCTCTCCCGCAAGCCACCGTCTCACCCGGAGCATTCGGCAGGGGATCGCGTCAGTCAAACGCGGTCCCGCCTTTCAACCGCGATCGGAGGAAACAAAACATGCCAAAGAAGCGCTCAGTTCGAACGTCAGCCAGCAATGGCAGTGACGGCGGCAACGGCCGCGTTCTCGCCGCCCCCGTCTTCTCGCAGCCGCAGCCAACGCCAGATCCGCAAACCTTCATCGTCAGGCACGCCTCCGATGTGGCGGCCTACCGGATGATCGACGAACTCAACCGCGAGCACAAACTCAAGGCCCTTCCGTTTCCTGCGCCGCGCGGCGGCGTCGAGCCCCGCCTGACACTCGCGGACGTGATCGACAACGATCAGACCGTCCTCGACCAGATCAACGCGAACGCACAGATCGTTTTTCACTCGACGGGCGATTGCGGCAGTACCCGCGGCCCCAAAACGCAGAACGAAGTCTCCGACAAGATGGTCAGCGACTTCGACGAAACCGATCCTGCCGAAGTGCCGCAATTCAACTTTCTGCTGGGCGACATTGTCTACAGCTTCGGCGAAGCGCAGTACTACTACGACCAGTTCTACGAACCCTATCGCGACTATCACGCACCGATCCTCGCCGTTGCCGGCAATCATGACGGGATGATCTCGCCTTTGCAGCACGAAAAGAGTTTGCAGGCGTTTCTGCGAAACTTCTGCTCCGACTGCTTTCAGGTCTCCCCCGATGCAGGCAATCTTTCACGTACTGCGCAAATTCAGCCGGGCGTCTTCTTTACATTCGAAGCGCCGTTCGTGCGCATCATCGCGTTGTATAGCAATACGCTCGAAGATCCTGGCGTGATCTCGAACAGCGACATCGGCAACAGCCAGTTGAAGTTTCTCAAGGCGGCGTTGACGCGGGTGAAAAAGGAGGGCTACAGGGGCGCATTACTGTTCGCGCATCATCATCCGCCGTATGTCGCTCGCGGACGTCACGGCTGGAGTATCGAGATGCAGCAGCAGATCGATGCGATATGCGAAGAGGTGGGCGTATGGCCTCATGCCGATCTTGCGGGACACGCGCACAACTATCAGCGCTTTACTCGCACGCGTCCGGACGGCACCCACATTCCGTACATCGTGTGCGGCAACGGCGGACACAACGTACAACGACTGACCACCAACGGGCAACCGCCGCTTCGTGCACCGCAGCTGATCCAGGCCGCAACGAAGACCACCGATGCCGTGGTCATCGAAAACTACGACGACCAGAATTACGGCTATTTGCGCATCGTCGCGAACGCCACCCAGTTGCGCATCGAATATCACGCTGCCGTCGACGGACCGTATACCAAAGCGCCCGACGACCAGGTGACCGTCGATCTGGCCACACGCCAGCTTTCCCACTACGTGGCCCGCAATGCTGGCATACCGGCACTCGCCACGCGCATCCGCGAATTTGCGCAAAGCGGGAAACTCTGACGCCGATCGGAACGTCAGCCCCGGTGTTCTGAGGAATTCTGTGGCTCCTCCAGGTTCCTCTTCTCCGGAATCTGCGCACGGTTCATGCTGTCCCGGCGATTGATAAAGACTCTTATTCAAGCCCGCCCCTCGACGGGGATCACACGCATGACGTGTGGTCAGATCCGTACTTTGCCGATGCCAATTCTTCAAAATGCCATCGGCGAAAACACCCCACCGTACCAGGAAACGCCAGGGTGAGCGCGGCTGCATCGGGCGATGCATCGTATTTTTCGTAGTTATCCTTACTAGAATCGATTCCCCTGCTCATCGTGGCACATCGTATGCGCGAGACGGCTGCTGGCCTACGCGCAGAATTCGAGCGTGCACCGGCGCACTTTCGAAGCGGTTTGTAGGAAGAAAGGGGCGGACGATGAACCGAGCGACGAAATACACGGCGACATGGGTGGTGGCTTTAGCGCTGTCCGGTGCGGCTTACGCAGCGGCGGGTGGCAACGGCGGCGGCGGCGGTGGCGGCCACGGTGGCGGCGCGGGCGGCAACGGCGGTGGCCACGGTGCTGGCGCAGGCGCAGGCGTGGGTGGCAACGGCAATGGCAATGGCAATGGCAATGGCAATGGCAATGGCAACGGCAATGGCGGCAATGGCGGCAATGGCGGCCACGGTGCGGGCGTCGGTGCGGGCGTCGGTGCGGGCGTCGGTGCGGGCGTCGGTGCGGGCGTGGGTGGCAATGGCGCGGGGGTCGGTGCGGGCGTCGGTGCGGGTGTAGGTGGCAACGGTGCAGGTGCGGGATCGGGAGCGGGCTCCGGCGGCAATGGTGCCGGGTCAGGCGGCAACGGCGCGGGCTCGGGAGGCAGCGGTTCCGGCTCCGGTGGTGCCGGTGCCGGTTCGGGCGGCGCGGGAGCGGGAGCGGGCG